>CAZBGF010000033.1:0-10163 GCA_964491255.1 uncultured Verrucomicrobiota bacterium | reverse complement strand
ATCCTGTAATCAAGCCCAATTGCCTGGGCGACAATTTTGACATCTGCTCCCACCAGATCACAAATATTGGCAATTTCATTAATAAAACTGATTTTTGTAGCTAAAAAAGAATTGTTGGCGTATTTAATTATCTCCGCAGTCTCCCAATCTGTTTCTACAATAGGGATATATGTCCTGATTCTTCCTGTATATACTTTGCGCAGAAGAGAAAAAGCTTTATCTGTTTTGGCTCCAATAACAATTTTATCGGGATGAGTGAAATCGTGAACAGCTTTTCCTTCTGCTAAGAATTCCGGATTGGAAACTACCTCTACCAGTGAAGTAGGATTAATTTGTTTAATCATATCATCACATTTCCGGGCTGTTCCAGGAGGAACGGTACTTTTGTTAATGAGGATTTTGTGCCCTTGAGCATGTTTTACCACTGATTCAGCAACAGAAAAAACATATTCAAGATTAGCCGAACCATCTTCTTTTTCAGGAGTGCCAACACAATTGAAAATTACTTCTCCAAACCAGACAGCTTCTTCTGTGTTTGTGGTAAAAGATAATTTTCCCCTTTGCTTATTGATTGAGACCAATTCTTTTAATCCTGGTTCGTAGAAAGGAATAGTTCCTTCATTCAATTGCTTTATTTTATTTTCATCTGTATCACAACAGACAATATCATGCCCGACATTTGCCAAACAGGCGCCGGTCACCAAACCGACGTAGCCTACGCCCATGCAGGTAATCTTCATTTTTTATAAACCTCCTATACTTCTTTTAACGTAAGTATTCACTCAACGCCGTCTGTTTTCCTCATTCTATGTGTGGAAGGCCACAATTTACCGGATCTGAACACCATTTATCGCCATACGGTTGCGGTGGCGCTGCTCGAATCGGTGTTCGTCATTCGGTTTTCATCTTCACCTGCTACTGACTATTTACACCTGATCTATTCATCAACTTGCCCGGATGTGGCTCCCCTTCAGGGTTCCTTTTTTGCTCGTCAACCCTTTTCGTATAAGCTCTATTTAGGGAAGCGAAGCAATGACTTCCATTGGTCGAGGCAATGTTCCGATGAAAACATTTTAGCCCTCTCTTGAGCTGCGTGTCCATACTGTATTCTGAGCTTATCGTCTTCGAGCAGATTTCTAATGGTCTTGGATAATGTGCTTTCAGGAAATGCGGTTGCATCTCCTTCATGTATCTCTGCTCCATCAAGACGAGGTATCAGTATTCCATACGAAGTATAGTGTGTTTTTGTAATTTCTTTATCAAAATTCTTTTCGTCAGACAATATTTCTCTTGGTCCGGAAGGGCAGTCGGTGGAAATGACCGGAAGACCCAGAGTCATGGCTTCCAAAAGTGCATTTGGGAGCCCTTCGGCCAGGGAGGGCAGGACGAAGAGCGCCGACTTGGCCATCCAGGCAAAGGGATTAGCCTGATAGCCGGGAAAGTGGACGGCATTGTCCAATCCCAAATTGCGGGTTAGAAGAAGGAGGTCGTTTTTGAGCGGGCCATCACCCACAATAACCAGCCGAGTCTCTGGATGGTGTTCCCGCACTTGTTTAAAGGCCTGTATTAGATATCGGTGGCCTTTGGCTTTTATGAGCCGGCCACAGGTAATCACCACCGGATTTTCAAATATGTTTCGATACGACTCAGGCAGGGGTTCTGAAGCCATACGCTGGAGGAGTTTCTGATCGCAGTAATTGTATATAACTGATATCTTCTTTTCATTGACTGAGAACAGCGAACGGAAATCACTGGCCGCCTGTCTGGAATTGAAATTGATGATATCCGCCCGTCTGAGCAGCAGCGGATAAATCATTTTGATTAAGGCACGCTTGAACGCTGATTTGGCTGCCAGGGCCATAGACAAATGTTTGCGGATGGAGATGATACGCCGGTGTTCCCCTGATGTGAGCATATTGAGGATATTGGCCCGCTCCATAAAACTGATAAGAACTTGGCCGTGCAGCCTTTGAACGGTCTGCTGCAGCTTCAGCCACTGCCATGGCGCCATAAGAACCTTGCGCAAGGTTCCCCAGCGTACATTGGCCTGGCTCAGGTGTATGATCCGATCAGAGAGCTCCTTCTGCCTCTGTGCATCCCCGTGGATAGGTATCTCTACATTGCGGTCCAGGCTCAAGAGATACACATCCATGCCCTGTGCCTGAAAACTATCCAGCAGACGCAAGGCCATGTTCTGGGCGCCCCCTTGTTCCAGGGAGCCGATCAGTATGCATATTTTTATTGATTCAGACATCTGATTTCACCGGAACCCATTTGGTGATGCGCTTTCCTCTTAGGAAATCAATTACTCCCAGGAGTGTCCCGTAATTTCCCATAATGAAATAGGTCACAAGCGATACGACCTTTTGTATGTTTTTCCCGATTCGGGTTGAGGGAGAATGCCTGACGGTCAAAGGGTAGAGGCAGGCTGTACCATAAAAGATGATTTGGAGAAGCAAAAGGGCCAGCATTACCTTTGACCTGAAGGAAAGGAAGAGCGCGCCCAGAAAGATCCCAATCAAGAAGAACGGAAGACACCTGCGGAGAATTTTATTGATGAATAATCCCGGGGAGTACCAACCGAATCTTACCGGATTGAGCACTTCCTTATGCCTGGCGATTCCGTGCAGGCTGCGGACCACGATGCGGCGCCGCCGTTGGATCTCATGTCCTGGTGACCTGGCGGGAGAGCGGATGTACATTATAGCCTCAGGTTCAAACACGAAACGGTATTTGGCCTTTACCACCGAAAGGCAGGTATATAGATCGTCTGTGGCGGCCGGATCAATGGGCTGAAACAGGGACCTGCGAATGGCGTAGAGTTTCCCTTCGTTAGATGTCAGGCTTCCTGTCTTGCCCTCCATGGATTTGATCATGTTGTCAAAGGCCAGGTAACGAGATTGAGCGTTTCGCAGAGAGGTCTTTTCTTTGATAATAGTCCTATGACCGCATACTCCCCCTATAGCCGGGTCCTGAAAATGGCCCACCAGCAAAGTCACCGCCTTCTGGTCTATTATGGCATCGATATCGGAAAAGATAAGGATTTCGCCGGTACTCTGCTCAACCGCCCTGTTCAATCCATATGCCTTGCCCTGATGTGTCCTGGAGGAGAGTTGTTTTACCTCAATATTCGGGAGAAGAGCCTGAATGTCATAGGTATCCTCAGATGAACCATCTGAAAAAAAGACAAACTCCAACAGATGAAGAGGATAATCGAGCTGCTGTATATTCTTAACCTTTTCATCAAGCAACATCCTGGCCTCATGCGAGACAGTGATGATACTGACCCGTGGAAGACGATCGGAAGGGGGAGGGGATGTTTTACCGGAGATTTGAGCAATAAGAACTCGGGCAAAGAGAAAACCGGGGTAGATCACGAATACCAGCATCATTCCCAGGAAAGAAAAAGAGAAGATACAGTAAAAGATAATAAACAGGGAATTCATCACGATTTTCCCTTTCCGGGAAGATGTTTGCTTGCCAGTGTGAGAGCCACCTGGGATAAAGGAACACTCAAGAGAAACAGTTTGTGGTCCAAACCGCTTTTGAACAGGAAATATATGGCAACAGCAATAAAGGAAAGCCGATAGGCAGAGGCAAGCGAGGCCATACTCGCCAATCCGGCGTCTTTAAATATTTTCTTGGCTCTGGTAAAATTGGAAAAGGTCTGACCCAAAAGCATGAGAAAGAAAAATAACCCTATGATTCCTGTGCCCACCAAAACCTCCACATATGTATTGTGAGCGGGGCGTTCCTCTAGATTAAACCGCCTGGTCATCTCGGAATTCACCCAGATTTTACTGAAACTCAAGGTGCCGGCGCCAAGCAAAGGATGCTCCTTGAAGGAATCCCAGCCGACTATAAGATACCCCTTCCGTCGCATGGTTGATTTATCTGCCTGTGTACCCTTCATGATGGTCTGCTGACGCTGAAAATAGCGCTTGGGCACAAAGCTTATGAACGTAATTATCACTATTCCTGCAATAGCGATGACCAGCCCCAGATACTTGGGGTGGAAGCGATGTCTGAGTTCGAAGAGGAGCAGAAAAGAAATAATCACCAGGCTGATGAACCCCCCTCTGGAGGCTGAACTGATTACTCCGAGCACATTGACAATGAGTAACAGAGCGGCAATAAGGACGTTCTTACGGTTTTTGGCATGAAATAACCAGTGAACCAGCAAAGGTATCGTGAATACGCACATCATGGCCATGTTGTTGGCGCCGATGGTTAATCCACAGCCACGCTCGCCTCCAACAAATAGCATGTAGCCGAAAAAGTAACCGAGAAATCCCAGAAATGAATTGATGCCTATGCTCCAGGCCAAAACAAGCGGTAAATATTTTTCAAATCCCTTTTTTGAGATCATGAGCATGTTAAAGGCGATAAAGACATATCCAATGAGAATAGGATTAAGAATCATGCTAAGAGAATGGCCGCGATACGGAGAAAGAAGGGAGGAAATCAGATTGGCAATGAGAAAAATAATCAACCACGGCCAGAGATTCGACCGGAGATTTTCGGGGATACCCTTTCGACTCAATATATTGGGGATAATGATTACAGCCAGCGCTATCGTCAACAGCCAGTCTATTTTCATGAACGGATAGGGCCCGAGCTGCCGCAATTGGAAATAAGGAATAGTAAATATCAGAATGTAAAACAATAATTGCGGCAGAAATTGGTTGTGCAGGGGAAAGGTCTCTCCAGGTAATCGTTCGGGGTAACCGGCAGAAATATTTGAGGAATGCGTATTTAGTTTTTCCATTTACTTGATCTAACGGATCAGCGTGAAGCCGCACTGCGGCGGCAATATCCGCCCTGTTGTTCGCAGGAACGCTACATGCAGGTGAGATCATATATCTGCTGACTGGCGCCCTGAACGAAGATGCTGGCGGGGGCAAATGTGCTGCCATCAGTTGTCAAAGTGTGTAGACCTTCGGAGATGCAGCGGGAAACGCTCTGCCCCGGTTGGAGAGCTCCCCAGTACACGCCATCGACCCAGACGTTCAGGCTGGTGATCTGGCCACTGCAGTTGGCGTCAAGCAAGATTATGAGTTCTGTATCATCGTCATCGTTATTCTCGCATCCGACAAGCAGCGACAGCGACAACGACATGAGAACAATAACACTGCAGAAACGAAGAGCTGTAATCCATTTAGTATTCATTACTACTTTTCCTTTCATCTGGTAACTGTTTAGCCATCCGCAGTCAATTTGTTGACAGAATGAACAAAATAAACAGAATTTTCCGCCCCGGCGCCTACCCAATCACCTGTCCCGCCAAATCATACTTCTGTCCATTTTGTTCATTCCCTGGCCGCAGGGCGGTCCCACGGGCAGGCTGTCAAAACTTTTTCTTCATTCTTTTCAAAACACCGCATTCTACAGATAGCTTAATAGTTAAACATATTAAGCTATCGATCATGGAAAACAAGAAGAAAGTTAAGAAATTCAACCATGGCAAAACAGCAACATAACCCGGAATCGCTTGCAGGGGCGCCGTTCTATGCAGGAGGCCACCACGAGATGCTGGATGGTCGCGGTTACCCGAAGGGTCTGAAACGGGATGAGACACCTCTTCAGACAAGAATACTCGCTGTGGCGGATATCTCTTTGAGGCTTTGATGGCTCAAAGGCCGTGCAAGAAACCTTTGTCCCTTCAGAAAACTCTTTCCATTCTTAAGGGATTGGCCGATGAAGGAAAACTTGATGGCGACGTGATCCGGGCAGCGATTAAGGGCGAAGTCTTCGACAGCTATGTCAAGACGGAGCAGTAAGTAACCGGCCGCGTCGAGGTCAGACCAACTCAAGATTTCTGACGTTGCAAATGAAAAAGCAAAAAGGAATCAAAAGAAATCGAATCAAAAAAAAATAATAGATAGCTCTGGTTTTACTGCCCTTTATGAGATCTCGTTTTGCTTTTTTTCAGCTTTGAGCGCTGCTTAATGTGTTTCTCTAATTCAGCCTGACACTCCAGAAACACCTTCACGACTTCAGGGTCGAACTGTTTACCGCTGTTTCTGCAAATCTCCTCAGCAGCTTCTTCCGGGCTCATCGCCTTGTGATAAATGCGTCCGGTGCGCATGGCCGCGTAAGCATCGGTTAACGCGATAATCCTTGCACCCCGACTGATCTGTGATCCATGAAGTTTGCGGGGATAACCTTTTCCGTCATAACGCTCGTGATGTGCCCAGATGATTTCTGCCGCTGCCTTCAGATGAGGATTGAGTCGGAGAATTTTGTATCCGATCTCAGCGTGTTTTTTTATCTCATCCCATTCTTTCGGAAGAAGCTGGCTGGGTTTATGCAGGATAGCATCAGAAATTGTAATTTTGCCGATATCGTGAAGAAGAGCAGCGTACCCGACCGCCTGTATTTCATCTTCATTCATATCTATCTTCCGGGCCAGCGCCAAAGAAATATTTCTAACCTCTTGACTGTGGTTTTTCGTCATACGTTCACGGCTGTCTAACATGGCTGCGAACATTTCAAGAGTCAATCTTCGGGAATTCTCGTTTTCCTTGATAAACTTCGCCAACGTGTCCGTTTTTTCATAGAGCATCTTCTCCAGATGATCACGGTAGCGCATGTTTTCGAGGTTATCGAATCGGTATTCCATAGCCCTTTTTATTGCATTCGAAAGTTGAATTTGATCGAGCGGTTTTGTAACTACATCGCAAGCGCCTTGGCGCAGGCTGCCAATCGTGTTATCAATGGTGGCCTCGTCTGTCATAGCCACCAGCATGATTGAAGTATCAATATTCTTCAATTCGCGGAGCAGTTCAGTGCTTCTTTTTCCCGACAGGTCAAGGTCTGCTAATACCACATCATAATAAAGAGTGTGCGCCTTGACTTCTTCAAGAACCGCTGTCGGGGAAGCCAAAGCAGTGATCTCGTAGACGTCACTTTTCAGCATGATTTTCGCGGCGTCCCGGATATTTGGGTCTTCATCAAAGACTATGATTCTGCCCGGTGTCTTTATCTCATCCTCTACGTCAATAAGGAGTGCATCTTGCTTCGCCTTTTCCCGCGTCAGCGGCGGAAAGGCTTCTATCTCTTTGACGTTGCTTGGCCAGGTCGTTACCCGGTTGCGTCCTCTTCTTTTTGATATATAAAGCGCACGGTCAGCTTGGGCCAGGAGGTCTGAGCTTGTAGTGGGAGCGCGCGGGTTCCGGCTGAATGAAATGCCGATGGATACGTTTATGTGCAGACGATGGGTGTTTTTGCAGAAAAGATGATTCTGTGTATTTGCCATTAATCTCTCAATTAATGCATAAGCCTCATTCTCTATGGCCGTGGGCAGAATGACAACAAATTCATCGCCGCCATAGCGTGCGCCGATGTCAGTATCTCGTATAGTACTTCTAATAATCTGGGAGAACTCTCGAAGAATCTCATCACCCACAGCATGCCCGTAAGAGTCATTCACGACTTTGAAATAGTCGATATCAATAACAATCACAGCTAACGAATGGCCATAACGCTGACTTAGGAGCCAATAACGTTCAAGCTCTTCCTCAAACCTTTTACGATTGCACATGCCGGTGAGATTGTCGTTATTCGCCAGAACGTGCATTTTTCTCAAGGCAATAAGAATCGAAGTGATGTGATTAGCGGTATGGTACAGCATGGAGATATCAGAGGATTTATAAACATTGGGGGCAACGGCGCGTAGCGTCAGCAGACCACTAATGGTGCTATCCAGAATAATTGGAACTGAAAGGGTGCTCTCAAAGTTGCGCTTTCCCTTACGTTCAGGCGTCTTGCCGGTAATCTTGACAATCGGAGAGCTTGTATTGATCAACTGTCCACTCAAGTTGTTGTAATAGGCAACCATGTCATGCTTCACTCTGGACAATAAGTCTTTTGTTATGGTTTTGCGGATGTTAAAATATAGTATTGGTTTGTCATCTTCAATTCCAAGAATACCTAATAGATCGAACGGGAAGATATCAGTGAGTCCGTGGCCAAGCTCCTGAAGCGCTTCAGTGAGAGTATTCGTCCCAATGGCCTTTTCCTCCAACCCTGCTAACAGCCTCAAATGATGGTATACGTGAGCCAGGTTGTCGACGGCACGAGTGTCTCCATGCTCCTTTCTCATGCGTATCGCCTCCTTGACATTATCCCAAAGCTCTTGGCGGCTGGTCGGTTTTTGCAATAATCGCTTGATCCCCATATTCTCCGCTTTCTGTTTGATTTTATCGGAAAGGCTATCAGCCACATACACAATGCCGAGCCATGGCCAGATATGGAGCGCCTCTTTGATGAAAACAAAGCTGTCTATTCCTTTTATCTTTGAATCGGCAACGATCGCGTCAAACGTTTCCCGGATCATGATTTGCAGGGCCTTCGAGCCAGTGTCAGTCGTTTGAACGCTGCAGCCACACTCTGAAAGGATTTGCTCATAATCTTTTCGCGCTGATGTGTCGCTACTCACGATAAGGACGTTTATAGATTTTTTTTGGCTGTTATTGTCTTGAGGATTTTTCATGAGAATATGCTCTTGCATTTTTCCTGTAGTGTAAGGCTTCATTTTTTTCAATTATGTGACGAAATCTTACTCCTTGGGGTCGAACAGGTCATCAAGTTCCCGATAACAGGTCATGAATGCTTTCACCACTTCGGGATCAAATTGAGTGCCGGCGCCTGCTGTGATTTCCGCGACAGCGCTTTCAAGAGGAACGGCCTGATGGTAAACGCGGTCGAAACGCATGGCGTCAAACGCATCGGCGACGGCTGTTATGCGGGCACATATCGGGATATCATTTCCAGTCAAGCCGCGCGGATATCCACCGCCATCGTACCATTCATGTTCACAATAGACAGCTTCGGCCTCCCGCTTGAGAAACGGGAAATGACATAGTAAATTGTATCCGATTTCCGAGTGTTTCCTTATGATTTCCATTTCATTCGGTGTAAGTTTATCCGGTTTCTGAAGAATGCTGTCAGGAATACCAATCTTTCCAACGTCGTGGACAGTGGCACCGCATTTTACTGCTTTTGTTTCGTCCTCATTAAGACCCATGCGCCGGGCAATAATCATGGCGCATTCACTCGTGCGCATGGCATGTAGCCTGGCGCCAGGTTCGTGCGTGTCCAAAGCCTTTATGAGCGTGTCAATCACGGCGTTACGGAACGATCTAAAATTATCCGTGCTCATGCCCGTACACTTCTTGATGTCCAGTATTTCAATGTCCTTTAAATATGGTTTGGTTACAAAGTCTTTTGTGTTTTCAAGATTCTTAAGTAAATCAGCTATTTGAGTTGTTAGCTTCATGATATCCTGCAGGTCTCTTTGCATTTCTCCGGGTTGTTTCAACCTCTTTTCCATTTCAATATGTATGAGATGAGACTTGATCATAATCACGGTCAGAATCTGGTTGAAGTTATGCATGAGAGCGCCGATCAGTGCCTTGACCGCTTCCTTCTTGTGTTCTTTTTCAAGATGTTTGGCCTGTTCTCTTTCAGCGCCTATGTCGTAAACCATTACGACAAACCATGATCTATTTTTCCACGAGCCGGCAACTGTAAACTTCAACGTGCGAGTCTGTTGATCAGCCATTTCCGCTTCTGCCTCACCTGTCTCGTATCCGGATTGACTTTTGAGAAGCCGAGTAAAGAAATCACTGTCCTCACAACGAAAAACGTCATTAAGTCGTTTACCCAGCACTGCCTGAAAATCAGAGACACCCAGAAGCTCTAAAAAAGCCCGGTTCGCTCTCATGATTGTGCCGGTATCATCCACGAGCAGCATGATCTGAGGATTCAGGTCAATCATGTGCTCCAATTCCTGTTTGGCATCTTCTATTGTTTGTGACAGAGCATTCGCGTCACGAGTGTCTGAATTATCAAGGGCATTATTTTTCATGATTTGTTTATGACCCTACTTAGTGCTTATACGAAAAGGTATTTCATAGCCACAAAAAGCACAAAAAAGATTGTGTTATTTCAAGAAAAGACTTGACAAGATGTGTCGCAACATGTTAACTATAAACTTCTTAAAAATAAAGGAGTTTGTTTATGCCAACATCTACAACACAGAAAATGATAGTGGAAAGAGTTTCGATTGGCAACCTTTTTTACCGGATTTAGTAAAAATTGTTCAGAAAGTACTGTAAAGAATTGTGTGTAAAAAGGAATGGGAGTAGTCAAGAGGAAAT
>CAZBGF010000032.1:4042-10298 GCA_964491255.1 uncultured Verrucomicrobiota bacterium | reverse complement strand
ATTCGGGCCATACCCAATGATATCGCCAAGGCAAATAATCTTATCAACACCTGTATTTTGGATATCCAGCAAAACTGCTTTCCAGGCCTGCTGATTGGCGTGAATATCGGATACAATCGCGTATCTCATGATAATTTAAAATCTTTTTAGCCACGGATTCACACGGATGCCTGCCCGTGGAGCCGCCCTGCGGCCAGGGAAACACAGATTTTTAATAAATTCATGCTTTATCCGTGTTTAATCCCTGGCCGACCCGAGTCGTCTCGGGCAGGCGGGCAGGCTGTGTTTATCCGTGTCTTTATTTTATCTCTATCTTAATAATCTGCCTGTCCTGAGCCCAGTCGAAAGGCGTTCACTCGCCTCACCGTAGCCGGCTTCCGCCTGCGCGGCACGGCAAAGCGCCGCTACGGCGCGACGACGGCCGGCGTAGCGCGGATATGCGTCCAACCCAGGCTGCGCCGAGGCGAGAAGAGCAAATTCTTATATAATCAATTTATTGTATAATGGATTGATTAACAAGTGTTTTTTGATATTCATGATATTCATTGTTTTACAATCCCGTTGACACGGGGTGAAAAGTCATCATAAGATATAACTGTTAATGAAAGCATAGCGTGAAATGCATGAACAAAGCAGAAAAAATACAAAATAACCATAATGTGTTATTGATCGGTCATTTTCCCTGGTGGATAATCGCGTTATGTTTTCTTATTTCTCTTTCTGGAATTACGGATCATGATCTGTGGACGCCGGATGAACCACGGGAAGCAGCTATTGCTCTAAAAATGGGTCGAACAGGAAATATTGTCATTCCAAAGCTTGCTGAAGAGCCGTTTGTCGAAAAACCCCCGCTTTATTATATCGTGGCTTCAAGCGCGCTTTCTCTTTTCGGTCGGATTCTGGGCAATACGCCGGCTCTTCGCCTGACGTCAGCTCTGTGGGGGTTGGGCACTCTGTGTATGACATGGCTTCTGGCAAAGCGATTGATGAATCGAAAACTTGCTGTTCTTGCAATGCTGGTTTTGGCCGCGACCCCGGGTTTTATTCATGTTACGCATTGGCTTCTGGTGGATAATGCGCTTGTGTTTTTCGTGGTTGCTGCGCTTTGGAGCTTTTCTGAGGCTTATGAGGGTAATCGTTTTGGGTATCTTCCTTTGGCAGGTTTATTCACCGCGGGTGCTTTCCTTTCAAAAGGATTGATAGGCCCGGTAATAATTGCAATCGGTTGGTTCGGGCTGGCTATTCCGTGGATGTTGAGGCGTGGATGTCGTTCGGCATTTAAATTGCGATCCGTTGGATTTCATGTTTTCGCATTGCTTATTTTTGCATGTGCTGTCCTTTCATGGGTTGTTGCGTTGCGTGTTGTCGGCGGCCCTGATTTATGGCATGAGTGGTTCTGGGAGAATCAAGTTGGCCGTTTTTCAGGGCAGGCGATTCATCTGGGTCATATCAATGGGCCGTTTTATTATCTTGGAATTATACCGGTTTATCTATTGCCGTGGATTGTTGTGTTGATTCCTGGATTGGTCAGTATCACAATCAGGATATGGCGTGAAAAGCGCTTGCCGCAACCCTGGCTGTTTCTGTTATGTTGGGGGGTAGGGGGATTACTCCTGTTAAGCCTGGCTTCCACCAAGCGTGAGATTTACCTGATTATCCTGCTTCCGGCGTTTGCGATGATAATCGCGTTAACGCTTTCCGAGTTTGCGAATATGCCGCAAAGGACGATATGGAAACTTGAAAAGGTGCGGAAATGGGTTTGTAACCTATTGATTATTTGGAGCTGGTGTATTCTGGGGATCCTGGCGCTTGTTGCGCTGGCTCCGCTGTTCATTCACGGGTTTATGTTGTTTGCTCCGGATGTTGGGCAGATGGCTAACGGTATAATTGATGGATGGAGTTTGATGAATACCGTTGCTGTCGGGGCCCTGGCGTGTGGAATAATCATTATGACAACAAAAACCATGCCGTTTCTTAACCGGTTGTTTTCAGTAACGGCCTTAAGTTACATCATAATTCTTGCATTGCTGTGTCCAGCTATTGACCGTGTTAAAAGTTATGGTTCTGCTTTTCGTCAAATTGGCTATGCTGTTACTGCCCATTCTGACGAAAAAGTTGCTGCGTGGAATCTTGACGAGACAACCCGTGCTGGATTTTATTATTATTGTGACTTGGTATTTCCAGACATTTCCAATATAGTCGATCTGAATTCCATATTAGATGGAACGCATAATCGGTTTTCCGGAGTGATGGTCTGTGCAAATAATTTTCCGCCGCGGAATGAACAGTTGCCGCCATGGTCCGTGGTTTTTCAGGTCCATATGGGTCCCAGGCGAGTACTGAAATGGATCAAGGGAGAGGGCAGATAGAGAGTATCGGAGTGTCGGAGTAACGGAGTATCTGAAACAGCTGACAATTAACAAAATAATTATGAGAAAAGAATTTTTACCTTTTTCACGTCCCAGTTTTACTGAGGGTGATATTCAGGCAGTAGCGGCAGTTTTAAGGTCTGGTTGGATTACCACAGGACCGCATGCAGAGCAATTCGAAAAGGATTTTTTCGAATATGTTGGAGCTAAAGGCGCTGTGGCCTTGTCTTCTGCCACTGCCGGTATGCGTTTGATACTGCATGCGCTGAGAATCGGGCCGGGTGATGAAGTCATAACCCCATCCATGACATGGGTTTCTACAGTTAATTTGATTGTATTGTCAGGCGCGAAGCCGGTTTTCGTGGATATTGACAAAGATACTTTGATGGTTCTTCCGGAAGCCATTGAGCAAGCCATTACGGACAGGACCAAGCTTATTATTCCTGTTCATTTCGCGGGAGCAGCTGCTGACATGGATCGAATTCGCTCGATCGCCGGGAAACGGGATATACCTGTGGTTGAAGATGCGGCTCATGCTGTTGGTTCGGAATACAGGGGTCAGAGGATCGGCGCTGCTGGAACCAGTGTTTTTTCGTTTCACCCGATTAAAAATATCACAACGGGTGAAGGCGGCATGTTATGTTCTGATAACTCCGTGTTTCTCGATCAAATCCGACGTCTCAAATTTCATGGCTTGGGAAAGGACGCGTTTGACCGACGGACACATGGACGTTCTTCCCAGGCTGAAGTTATTGAACCTGGTTATAAGTGTAATATGACTGATATATCTGCAGCGCTGGGCTGTCGCCAGTTGGCGCGGCTGGAGTCATTCAACAGAAAGCGAATGGAATTAGCCATGCAGTATCGGAAAAGTCTGGCAGAGCTGGATGAAATAATTCCTTTGAAGGATCCATCTTATCCGATTCGGCATGCCTGGCATCTGTTTATTGTTCGGCTTGATATCGATAAAACGCATCTGGATCGAGACGAGTTTATGGAAGCTCTCAAACAGAAGAATATTGGAACAGGCCTGCATTTCAAGGCAGTGCATTTGCAAAAGTATTATCGCGAGCATATGGGGTTTACGCGTGGGCTTCTGCCAAATACCGAATGGAATTCGGACCGGATTTGTTCTCTACCACTTTTTCCTGACATGCGTCTGGAGTACGTGAATGATGTTGTAACAGCTGTTAAAGAGGTGCTGGCATAGGAGAGCGTGAAGAGGGAAGAAAGTTATAAGTTATAAGTGAGCTAAAGTGACTAAAGTTATAGGGGAAGTTAAAAGTTATAAGAAGAAACTTTAGCTCACTTTAGGCACTTCCGTCCGAACGAGGTGCGAGTTGCGGAGGGCAGACAAAGGAGCAAAAATAGATGACAAACAATGAACAATCACGTCGCCCAGCAGCTGTCGGGGCAAGTGACCACTTGGCACCTCCGGTGCCGACGCGGCAAATAGCTTCCATCTCTGTGGTTATTCCAGTATATAATGAAGAAGAAAATCTCAGAGAGCTGATCAAGAGAACGCTGGCGGTCTGCCGTTCGGTAAACAGGCCTTTTGAAATCGTTTTTGTGGATGACGGTAGCCGGGATGCTTCAGCAGACATTATTTCGAAAGCTGTCGAGGAACATTCCGGTATAGTCATTGGGGTGTTCTTAAACCGGAATTACGGTCAGCACGCTGCTGTAATGGCCGGCTTTGCGCAGTCAAAGGGAGAAATCGTTATCACGCTGGATGCCGATCTTCAGAACCCGCCGGAGGAAATTCCGAAGCTGGTAAAAAAAATGGACGAAGGCGCAGATGTTGTCGGATCCATTCGAGTGCCGCGTTGTGACAGCATGTTCAGGAGATTTTCGTCATTTATCATTAACAAGGTAACAGCGAAAGTGACCGGGATTATCATGCATGACTATGGATGTATGCTGCGTGCCTATAGGCGCAGCATTATTCAGGCTATGCTTAAATGCCATGAGCGCAGTACGTTTATTCCCGTATTGGCCAACAATTTTGCCAGAAAAACCGCTGAAGTGGAAGTTCAACATGCTGAAAGGCAAGCCGGTGTCTCGAAGTACAGTGTATGGAAATTGATTAATCTTCAGTTCGATTTACTCACAAGTATGACTACATTTCCTTTGAGAGTGTTGAGTATTGTTGGTGCATGTGTCTCTATGATGGGAGTCAGTCTGGGTGTTCTCATTTTGATTTTGCGTTGGTTTTGGGGTCCGGAGTGGGCTGCAAAGGGAGTGTTTACGCTGTTTGCCATTTTATTCATATTTGTCGGCGGTCAATTTATTGCCATGGGTTTTCTTGGGGAATATATTGGTCGCACTTATCAGGATGTGCGGGCCCGGCCAAGATATTTTGTCCAGTCTGTAAAAGGCAAAAGCCAGATATTGTAAATTTGAAACTTGAAATTGGATTCAAAGAACATAGAATAGAGTTCTGCAAAATTGTCTCATTTGAGCGTTTAATGATAGGAAAACAGGCATTCTTGCCTGTTATTCAAGGGCCTTGTTCTTGCAACGCCCCGTATGTATGTGGCGCTCCTGTTATTTTGCAGTTTTACAAGAGTCTATAAACATAGAAGAGTAGAGAACATATTAGATACCATGAATAAAGCACTGATTATTTCCGAGAAACCATCCGTCGCCCGTGATATTGCGCAATCATTGACAGGTTTTAAAAAACACGGTGATTATTATGAAAGCGATCAATATGTTATGTCTTCAGCTATTGGTCATCTGCTTGAACTCTGTGTTCCTGACAAATATCAAGCCAAACGCGGTAAGTGGAGCTTTGCCAATTTACCGGTAATTCCTGCTTTCTTTGACTTAAAACCGATTGAGAAAACCAAAGCGCGTTTAAAACTCCTGGGCAAACTCGTTAAGCGCGAAGACGTGGATTGCCTGATCAATGCGTGTGATGCTGGACGGGAAGGCGAGTTGATTTTCCGGTATATCATGCAGTTTGCCAAGACAAAAAAGCCTATTCGCCGGCTGTGGCTTCAATCCATGACGCCGGATGCTGTTCGCGGAGCTTTTACTGCTTTGCGTGAAGATGATGAGATGCGTCCGTTAGCGGCGGCAGCGGTTTGTCGTTCGGAATCCGATTGGCTGATAGGGATCAATGGAACTCGCGCCATGACTGCTTTCAATTCCAAGGCCGGCGGTTTTCAGCTTACAACGGTTGGCCGTGTGCAAACGCCTACGCTTGTGATTGTTGTTGATCGTGAAAAATCGATCAAGAAGTTTGTGCCCCGTGATTACTGGGAAATCCATGGGACATTTCAGGCTGCGTCAGGTGCTTATACAGGCCGCTGGTTTGATGAGCATTTCACCAAAGACAAGGACAGGGCTTTGAAATCGGAGCGAATCTGGAATCTTTCCGATGCCGAAGCAATACACGAACGTTGTTTGGAAAAAACTGGTGTAGTTACAGAAGAAAGCAAACCAAGCTCTAATATTGCACCACCGCTTTTTGATTTAACCAGTCTTCAGCGCGAGGCTAATAGACGATTTGGCTATTCGGCCAAACGCACTTTGCAAATCGCTCAGGCGCTCTATGAACGTCACAAAGCATTAACTTATCCAAGAACAGACGCGCGCGCGCTTCCTGAAGATTATATTGCCACCGTGAAAAAAACGATGGGGGTTTTGTCCAAAACTTTATATGGTGACCTGGCCGCGTTGATTCTGCAGAAAGACTGGGTGCGGCCGAATAAGCGGATTTTTAATAATGCGAAGATTTCCGACCATTTCGCGATTATTCCAACTTTACTGAGTCCAAAGAATCTAAGGGAAGAGGAGGGGAAAATTTATGATATGGTTGTCCGCCGATTTCTGGCTGTGTTTTATCCGTCCGCCGAATTCCTGATCACGACTCGGATTAC
>CAZBGF010000032.1:0-4032 GCA_964491255.1 uncultured Verrucomicrobiota bacterium | reverse complement strand
GTGGAGAATGATTTGTTCAAAAGCGAAGGAAAGGTTCTCGTGAAACCAGGCTGGTTGACTGTGTATGGTAAAAACTCTCAGACTGACGATGCGTCCGTTCTGGTTCCGGTCAAGCAGGATGAGCATGTTCAGACCAGCGAGGTTGAGATTGTGAAAGCCCAGACCAATCCACCATCTCGATTTACGGAAGCGACATTGCTTTCCGCGATGGAAGGAGCTGGTAAGCTTATTGAGGATGAAGAGTTACGCGAAGCGATGAAAGAAAAAGGACTTGGCACTCCGGCGACACGTGCCACTGTCATAGAAGGATTGATCAAGGAAAAATATATCATTCGAATGGGTCGTGAATTACAGCCAACGGCCAAAGCGTTTTCTCTGGTTGTTTTGCTTCGTGGTCTTGATATTCCAGAATTGTGTTCACCTGAGCTTACGGGTGAGTGGGAATTCAAGCTGAAACAGATCGAGCAGAACCAGTTGAACCGAGAAGATTTTATGAATGATATCAGGAACATAACACGACGGATAGTAGATAAATCTAAAAGCTATGAACATGATACCATTCCCGGTGATTTTGGATTTCTCAATGTTTCCTGTCCGAAATGTGGTGGTGTTGTAAAGGAAGTGTATAAACAGTTCAAGTGTCAATCATGCGATTTCGCTGTTTGGAAAATATTGGCGGGCCGCCAGTTTGAGATAGATGAAATGGAGGGGTTGATTAGTAAAGGCAGCGCAGGACCGTTGAACCATTTTCGCAGTCATAAGGGGAAGCCGTTTTCCGCGATGGTGAAATTGACGCCGGAGTTCAAAATAGAGTTTGATTTTAACCAGCAGGCTGGAGGCTTGAATGACGAGAGCCAGACTGTTGATTTCACAGGCAGTGAACCTGTGGGCAAATGCACGAAATGCGGCGCCGGGGTTTTTGAGAACGGACTTTATTATGTGTGTGAAAAATCTGTGGGCAAAGAACGCACTTGTGATTTTCGATCCGGCACGATCATTCTGCAGCAAGCTGTTGTTCGGGAGCAGATGCACAAGCTTTTGGAAACAGGTAAAACCGATCTGTTAACCGGATTCATTTCCAAAAAAAATCGTCCGTTTCGTGCTTATCTGGTTGTGCGTGATGATGGGACGGTTGGGTTTGAATTTCCAAAAAAAGCCGGCGCCAGCGCAGCGAAGAAAATAAAAAAATGAGTGAAACACACCTGAAGATATGGGGCGCCGGAGCTTAACGTTATTTACCAAAGCAATCCATAATCAGGTTTATGAGTTTTTGATGAAGGACGGAATAAGAATAATATCGTTTGCCTATTTCGTAATTACAATCAACCATTTCCTGCCTTAATCCGGGGTTTCGCAAAACATCTTTCGTCTTCTGAACCGCGTGTTCATTGACATATCCGTCCAGCTCAATCACTTTAAAGCCTTTGGGTTTGATATCAGTAGCGAAGATTGAATAGTTGTTCACCACGATTGGCTTGCGAAAATAGATGGTTTCCAGAAATGCGTTTCCAAAACCTTCAAAATCGGATGGGTAAGTCACCAGGTCTGCATGTGGATAAATATCAGAAATTGCGTAAATCTTTTTGCCTGTCCTGGTCTTACCGCGATATTCCCCGATAACATCAGACACAAACAATGTATTGACTTTCATCATTGATGAATAATCACGGATTCTTTTTTCATACTCAAGCCCTTCATCGCCGGCAGCGTGCGAGATGACGAGTTTGGCTTTCACTCCAAGGCGGTGAACCAATTCTATGGCATGTTCAATTCCTTTCCGCTTGACCACTCGGGTTGGCTGAAGAATAAACAGTTCATCATCTTTGATGCCGAGTGCTTGCTTTACGTCAGCAGCATAATTGTCAAGAGGCGGCGGGGTCGTTTCAAAATCCATAACATTAGGAATCAGCATAGGGGAAATACCGGTTCGCAGGCTTAACTGATTATCAGCGGATGAGTTAATAACGACATGGTGAACAGATGGCAAATGCGGCGGAAAGGCCATGTTCAGATATTCCCAGACGGCATTTGTCAAGAAACGTTTGCGTTCCCAGAATAAATCGTGATTATGCGCAATAGTTTGTATGCCGGTTTCAGAAATAACTTCGGTAATGGCAATACCGAGTGGAATGTTGAGCGGAATGCATAAAGCATTTTCAATGACTAAAAGATCCAGATCGAATTTTTCAATGAATGCGTAAATCTGGTTTTTCAGTTTAACTTTTAGTTTATGAATTTTCTCTGTGGTTGATCGCTTTCTTGTTTTGATATTAAAACATTCATTATAGATGGCTGTAATTTCCGGATGCGCAAAGTGTGCTTCTTCAACCAGGAATGATCGTTCAGGCGGATAATCCAGCTCGCCGGCCATATAGAAACAGGTGAAACCTTCATGTTCAAAAATGTCAGCCCATTTTTTCGTTTCCAGCGAAACGCCATCCATTCCTGCCAGGCGGGTGGAAATGAATCCACATCGTCTTTTTTTCTTATCAAGGCACTGTTTTAGGTTTTTCATAATGATGTTCTAATATTGTTATCAAAGTGTTTTGAGCTTAAATCTGGGTTAAATCCCTATATTAGATAGAGAATTAATAACATTTTCCATGACATCCGTAAGTTTGGGATGCGAGGTTTCAAAATGCTGAACAGATTCTTTTAAACGTTCTTTAAGCGTATGATGATCAAGAGAGGGAGTGTCCTCGGGATGCTCAAGAATCCGTTGAATGTCATTCGTCAGATTATGTAATATTTCCTTGGCATTCTCGTCAACCGATTCGGTGTTTTGAAGTTCGGAATGAAGATTTTTCAGCGATTCCTGCAATTGTTTCTTTTCCATGTCCTTCAAGTTCCTTTTGATTTGTCTCAGGTGGGTTGCGAAAAATCGGTCAATTTTAACCCGATGTTTATCAAATACGGATTAGACTGAAGTTCAGTATCCAATGTCGTTGCTGGTCCGTGGCCCGGAAAAATACGCGTTTTTCCCGGCAGGCAAGCTATTTTTTTCAGGGATTGTTCCAGGATGAGCATGTCTCCGCCTGGCACATCAGTTCTTCCCACAGAGCCTTGGAACAGCGTATCGCCGGCAAACAGCACCTGTTCATCAGGAAAATAAAAACACACGCTTCCCGCCGAATGGCCCGGGGTTGCGATGATTTTATAGGTCAGACCGGCATCCGTCCATTGCTGGCCATCATCCAGGGAACGTGCGATTTCCGCCGGGCGTTCAGGAATATCATAAATTCCTGGTATCTGATTTGCCGGGCTGAATGCCCATTTGGAATCAGCAGGGTGCATCGCTATAGGGGCGGGCTGTTTTTTCGCAATTGATGCCAATGCGCCGATGTGATCCGGGTGTCCGTGAGTGATCAAGTAAACTGAAACACCGAGCTGATGATCGCTCAGGAACCTGAGAATGGTTTCCGTGTCAGCGCCGGGATCAATCACGAGCGATTGTCCATTTTCGCCTGAAATGATATAACAGTTAACCTTTAACAACCCGACCGTAATAATTTCAATTTTCATTATGGAATAATACAATGCCAGATAAAGATTGTTTCGTCAAGAACAAGCAGTGCTTGGTTTGGCCTTCGATCCGAACTCAAACAGGGTCAGGCGTTGTGTTTTTTGTAAATAGTCAGTGAACCACGTACACTTCTCGGAGAAACAAGCTGAAGCTTGTACTCCAAACACTGGAAACAGTGCCATCAAGCGTTCGGAGTTCAGGTTTTAGCCTGCATGTTGCGTATCAATACGTGGTTCACTGACTATTTACTATTTTTTCAAGACTGAACAGAAGTATGGAGGGTTGAATTACTGAAAAGATTAGTATATTGTCATTCAAATAGATACTCAAACTTTATGCCTTTGAGGCTGAACAAATAGACTATGATTTAGGGGAAGTTCGTCAGACCATGAATCCATTTTCACTTCTTATTAAACCGGCGTCGGCTGACTGTAATTTGCGGTGTGACTATTGTTTTTATCTTGATCATTCAGCTTTGTATCCAGCGACCCGGGTTCACAGGATGTCAA
>CAZBGF010000031.1:0-10599 GCA_964491255.1 uncultured Verrucomicrobiota bacterium | reverse complement strand
GTAGCCGGTTAGAGTATTTTTAAAAATAGAGCATTTATGCCCGATCGGAAATAACGAATCTAATAACTTATCGAGTTTCATGGTTTTTTCTTCATTGAACGGCATAGTTTAAGAAACTCACGTGTCTCTGCCATTGATATTTTACACGGATCCGTTATGCCGCATTTTTTCCATATCTGTTCCGGTTTACTGCATTTACCGAATTTGCCCAGTCTTATGGAAAGCCGTTTCTGTTCCGCTTCCATTGTTCTCAAATTGATTTTCCTGGGTTTTTTCAGTAAATCAGCCGCTGCGTCGCGAAACGCACTGATATCATCATCGACAAAAACGTCTGCGTCGCCCATCGCAAATCTGTGCTTACCGCCGAATATGTGCCAGACCAGGCTTTTATCCTGAGAATCCAGTTCTTCAACGCCAAGATTGGTTTCTATAACCATTGGTCCGGAAACACCCGTTCTTCCACGTTCGTTCATTACAATGTAGTCAAAGCAGGGAGCAGTGAGGCTCGCCCCGCCGTAACAGCCAATTTGTCCTCCTACTAAAGCTATGCAGGGGATTTCCGCTGTCCGCACATCCAGTACTGCGCGGATGATTTCGGCGACTCCGATCAGACCTATATTGGCTTCATGCAGTCGCACTCCCCCTGAATCAAACGCGACAATAACACCATCCGGTTTATCACGTTTTGCGCGTTTTAATAAACCCGTGATTTTAGCAGCGTGAATTTCTCCAATTGATCCTCCGTCAAATTTCCCTTGCTGAGCGGCCATGTATACCTTTTTACCTTTCAGCTTGCCAATGCCGACAACCACACCATCGTCGAATTCGACAGGATAATTTAATGCTTTAAGATGCGGGCTTGTCAGGTGTTCACATGGTGTAAACAACTCGGTGAAACTTCCGGCGTCCAGAATTATTTCAATTAATTTTCGCGCATCCGCTTCGGAATAACGGTATAGCCCTGGCATTTTCCTCATGAACATTCTTCTTTCATCTTTTCAAACGCCTGTTTTATTCTCAAGCCAACTACTGCCGGAACCGCGCCGGCATCATTGATTGAAAATTTCAATCCGCCCATATTGTATTCGCTTGATACATTATTTAATAAAATCTGCCAGATTTGGAAAAAACCGGAAGTTGTCGTATTTACATCAAACGAAACCTTGTTCGTGTTTTTGTCGGATTCTACTAAAACCTCCAGATTCCCTGACGCGACAATTCCTGCTATTGTATAGTGTTTTCCGCATGCCGGTGAACTTTTGGACGAGTTGAAAACAAAATGAAATTGCTCCACGTCTATTTCCTTTCTTACCAGTTAACAAACTGTTTTGGCGGCTTATATAAGCCTTTTGAACAAAGCACGAGGTCCTTTATGGACCGTGCCGCCAGAAGGTCGGTTGAAGCATCCTCGAGTTGAATGCCTATGTCCTCGGGGCGTTTAATTATGCCGCGGTCTCTCAAGTTTTCCGTTGCCGATTTTGACTGAGCCAAACCCACGGAAGTATACCCGGCTACACCACGAATAGCTTGCTCACGTTCGTCAGGCGTGTTGCATAAAAGCAGATTAGCAATTCCCTCTTCTGTCACAACATGGGTAATATCATCTCCGTAAATCATGATAGCAGGAACTTCTCTGCCCATATCTTTTGCGACTGTTACTGCGTCAAGTTCTTCCACTAATGTCGGTTTGCCGGCTTTCTGGAAAGTCTCCACAATTTGAACAACCAATTTTCTGCCGCGTAAATATTGACCCGGCCGCTGGGCTTCCCGCCCTGCTTTTAAAAGCGCTGGACTGTTATGCCGACGGCCGCGGTTATCGCATCCCAGGTTAGGTGCGCCGCCAAAACCGGCCAACCTGTCAGATGTAACAGTTGAACTATTGCCGTGAATATCCATCTGAAGGGTTGATCCTATAAAAAGATCTACTCCGTAATGCCCAAGCATATGGGCAAAAGCGCGGTTGGAACGCAGTGACCCGTCACTGCCTGTAAAATATATATCATTTCTTGCGCGGATATAGTCTTCCATACCGATTTCACCGCCTGGCGAATACACTGATTTTACAAAGCCGGCTTCAATAGCTGGAATCAGCGTGGGGTGTGGATTAAGCATCCAGTACTGACAAATTTTCCCCTTTAAACCCATGTCGGCGGCATATGTCGGCAGGAGCAGTTCGATAGCCGCCGTGTCAAAACCTACGCCGTGGTTAAGTCTCCGGACACCATACTCGGCATAAATTCCTTTAATTGTCATCATTGCCATTAAGACTTTGATTTCATTTATGCACGCAGGATCCCTGGTAAAAAGCGCATCCATTCTGTAAGCATCCGGGCTTTTGATAATAAAATCAACCCAGTCGCCGGGCACATCAATTCTGGGCAGTCGATTAATTATCTTGTTCACTTGAACAATAACGATGCCGTCCCGAAATGCTGTTGCCTCAATAATCGTGGGCGTATCTTCAGCGTTGAACCCTAAATATAGATTGCCGTTTTTATCGGCGGATTCGGCGCAAAGCAGACAAACTCGAGGCGTGAGGTCACCAAAGTAACGCGCGTAAAGTTCCGGATAGGTATGTATGGCACCTACTCGAATTCTGTTTGATGCGATCATATGCGACATGCGGTAAGCCTGTTTTCCGCAATAAGAAAAGTCTATTTTTTCTGCAATACCAGAATCGAAGAGGTCGAGGTGTTCCGGCAGGGAAACTGTTGACATTAGCATATGAAGTTTATGAATTTTTCCGGGGTTGACTGATGCAAGACTCTTTGCCAGAAAAACCGCCTGTTTCTGATTGTCGCCCTCGATGCAAACGCGATCTCCCGGTTTAATTACCGATTCGAGAAGCGGAACGGCGTTATTTGTTTTGACAAATTTTTGACGGCATAATTTTGAAGCATTTCTCAGCCTGGCCTGCTTGTCTCTTTTATTCTTATTCCATTTTTCTATGCTTTTCATATGATATCAGCCCGGATATTACACGGGTTGCGTGCAATGTTCGCAGATATTTTGGTTATTCAGGTAAAAACTTCAGGTTTCCACCTAATGCGGGCTTTGCCCGCAACCCGTGTAATTAATGCTTTCCTCCGACAGTGCGGCGAATTCGGTTCGAAAAATGCAGCGGCGGACAGGTCGCTGTCGCGAAAATTAACTGGTTTTGGCTCTTTGGAACAATCTGCAATCTAAAATAGCATAGGCATTTTACACTTGAATGTTTGTGATTTTCTTGTTTTTCTTCGCAGTTCCTGATGGATCAGGTGCTATTCTGGTACAATACCAGATTTTTGTCAATACTTGAGAAAAAAGGTATTTCTAAAAAATTGACAGAAGAGCGTTTAATATATATAGTATCTGTTTGAAAAGGTTATTGTGAATCCCATTCGAACAGGTTTTATATAATAGAGAATACTATAGAGCAGTAATTGTACAATGCGGGATTATCTTGACAGAGGAAAAGAATGAAAAAAACTAAGAAACCCAAAAAAACCATAACCAAAAGCATCAAAACACTCCGTTTCGGAGTGATTGGAACTGGTGGCATGGGAAGCGGGCATTGCGGTACAATCCGCAAACTTCAGCATGCCAAATTGACAGCAGTATGTGATTCGAATTTGTCAACCGCTGAAAGAGCAGGCGAAAAGTTTAATGTTCCGTTCTTCAATGACCATAAAAAGCTGATTAAATCCGGTCTGTGTGATGTGGTCCTTATAGCAACTCCTCATCCGATGCGTCCGGGCGTATCTATTGATTGCATGAAGGCCGGGCTTCATGTTCTGTCTGAAAAGCCGCTGTCCGAGCGTGTTTCCAGTGCTGAAAAAATGATCAAAGCGGCCAGGAAGAACGGCATTGTTTTTGCTGTTATGTTTCAGCGTCGTTTTGAGCCAGTGGTGATCAGTGCGATGAACATAATTAAGCGTGGTAAGATCGGAAAGATATACAGAACGATCGTGATTTCACCCGAGTATCGCAGTCAATGTTATTATGATTCAGGTATCTGGCGGGCAACATGGAAAGGGGAAGGCGGCGGAGTAATGATGAACCAATCTCCTCATATTCTGGATGTTTTTATTCAACTCTGCGGCATGCCAAGCGAGGTCTTTGGCCGGATCGAGACACGGATGCATCACATCGAGGTGGAAGATCAAGCGGAAGCCATGCTCAAATATCCAGACGGTGGAACCGGCTATCTCTATTGTTCGACCAATGAAGCCGGACCCGGCCAGATGATCGAAATTTTCGGGGATAAGGGTAAACTGGTTCTTCGGGATAAAAAACTGTCGTTTTACCGGTTCAAACCCGCAATTCGCAAGCATATGGAAACCTATAACCGGATGTGGGGAAAACCGGAAGTTATTGAGGAACCTATCAAGGTTAAGGAGAAAAAGACGGGGCACGCTGACGTGATCCGGAATCTGATCCGGCACATTCTCTTTGGCGAAAAGCTGGTGGTTCCCGGAGAAAGCGGTTTAGATTCCCTTGAACTTGCCAACGCTATCACGCTTTCTTCTTTTGAAAAACAATGGGTTAAGCTTCCAATCAGTCGGAAGAAATACGATGCATTGCTTGAACGGCTTCGTCGGAAGTCAAGGTTTGTTAAGAACAAGCAAAAAATCCAACGTGTGACAGATCCGAACCACCAGTGACAGATTTGATTTCTTCTGCATTGGATCAGATAACCCGATATTTGAAGATGCACCAAAAGGCCCGGACGCCGTCTTTCCAAGTGATTTTTTTACCCTCCCTGTAATCACGTCCATAATAGGAAACGGGAACTTCATAGATTTTCCATTTGCCCCGTGCAATTTTAGCTGTGATTTCCACCTCGAATCCGAACCGGTTTTCATGAAGTGTAATATTATTTAATATATCTTTTTTGAAGACTTTATAACAGGTTTCCATATCCGTCAGATTCAAATTTGTCATCATGTTGGACAAAGTAGTCAGAATCCGGTTTCCCACGTAATGCCAGAAGAAAATAACTCGATGCGCACCTCCGCCGATAAACCGGGACCCATAAACCACATCAGCATGACCATTCAAAATAGGAGCAAGGAGCACGGAATAATCGTGTGGATCATATTCGAGGTCGGCATCCTGAATCAGGATGATATCACCTGATGAAGCCAGAAATCCGCTTCGAACCGCAGCGCCTTTGCCCATATTTTTTTCATGAAAAACTATTTTGCATTGCGGGTGTTCTTTCTCCAGGTTCAGAATCACATTCTGTGTGCCATCTGTAGAGCCGTCATCAATCAGAATCAATTCCTTTTCCATGTTAATATCAATCTCGCATACGGACCTGACTATTTCGGCAATTGTGTTTACTTCATTATAAACGGGAATTACAATTGATAATTTCATAACTGATTCACTCCTTTTGAAACGGGGCTGTGACTACTTACGTAGTCAGGCTGAAGGTGTTTAGACTATAGACTGTTAGCTCCTTAAACTTCGATTGTTTGAGTAAATTTATCAAGCTGAAGGTATGATGAGTCAAACAATTGCTTGCCCTGTTTCGACCTACAGTCTAAATGCCTACAGCCTATCTACCTGATCAGTTACTTACAGCCAATACATAGCGCACATGTAGATGAGATGATTTGCCACCAGGCTGTAAAAAGACGAAATTACATCATCAGCTACGATGCCAATTCCACCAGGCCATGCCTGAATTTTTCTGGCGGGAGGAGGCTTGCTGATATCCATCAAGCGATTGGTCAGGAAAGCCATGCTTATCACCCACACTGTCGGAGGCAATCCAATCATGCAGATTGGGAAAGTGAGAAATTCATCAGCAACAATGCGGTGGTCATCTTTGGTGCCAAAGTGTTTTTCCGCCACATCACAAATCGGAACCGCAAGTAGAACCAGAAGTGCTGCGATCATAATCTGTGGAATAAGACCGCAAGACGACAATCCAATGCTGATAAGAATTCCCGGAATCGTTCCCGCTGTTCCTGATGCCACAGGGCTGTAGCCGAGTCCGAAGCCCGTCGCAATCAGAATAATGATTTTTTTCCAGCCTCTGCGTTGTTTCAAATTCATAGACATAATATGCGGAAAGTTTGTCCACTGCGTGCGGATTTGCCGTAGGCGGGAAGATAAAAACCTGAAATTCATGATTGTTCGCACGCAGAATCTACTCGCCTATTTTGTGGAAGACGCTTAGTTTTTATGAACACCCCATTGAATTCCCGCAGACAAAACAGCGATAACACGAGCCGTTTCGCACTGTAATAGCGCCGCAGTTATCACAGACGGGAGCGTCGGATTGAAAATGCGTGAATTGTTTGTCGATCCGAAATTCCTCTGTGTTGACGGTTGATTTGGATATTTGATCTGGAGAGGATTTATCCTCAGTGATCGTTTCTGTGGATGGAAGCAGAGAGATGTCGGTTGTATTTTCACTCTGTTTGTCATGGAAAGTTATAGCCAGCCAGCGGAAAATATAGTCAACCAATGATTTAGCAAAGGGAATCTCGGGATTCTTGGTGAAGCCGCTTGGCTCAAATCTGCTGTGCGTGAACTTTTCAATCAGAGTGCTCACCGTTACTCCGTACTGCAGGCACATTGAAATAGCTGTTCCGAATGCATCCATAGTGCCGCCCACGGTACTTCCTTCTTTTGCCATGGTAATGAAGAGTTCGCCCGGCGCGCCTTCTTCATACAGTCCGACCGTAAGGTAGCCTTTATGTCCAGCAACTTCAAACTTGTGAGTAATGGATTTACGGGTTGTCGGCATATTTCTTCGAAATGGTTTAGGAACCGGTGCAATGGCTTTTTCATCTGACAGCTTATCATTCTTATCTTTTCCAGTGGATATCGGCTGGATGCCCTTGGAGCCGTCACGATAAATGGCAACGGCTTTCAATCCCATTTTCCATCCGTCTATGAAAACTTTTATAATATCCTGCTCAGTTGCCGAGTTTGGCATGTTCACGGTCTTACTAATGGCGCCGGAAAGGAACGGCTGAACTGCAGCCATCATCTTTAAATGGGAATGATAATCAATAAAACGAGTTCCGTTTTTTGGCTTGAATGCGCAGTCGAATATGGGGAGATGTTTTGGATTGATATGAGGC
The DNA here is from genome assembly GCA_964491255.1 of uncultured Verrucomicrobiota bacterium. GTDB lineage: Bacteria > Verrucomicrobiota > Kiritimatiellia > JAAZAB01 > JAAZAB01 > CAZBGF01. The sequence continues at coordinate 3,517 of CAZBGF010000031.1, read as the reverse complement.
GCATTTTCAATAGTATCTTCTTTGTTTACATAGCGAATAATTTCTTTTACCTGTTCGTCAGTGTAATTCAAATGAGTCAGGGCCAATGTCAATGTTTGATTTACAATTTTGAAAGTGCCGCCTCCCGCAAGCTGTTTATATTTAACCAACGCAATATCCGGCTCAACACCAGTTGTATCACAATCCATCATGAAGCCGATAGTGCCTGTCGGAGCCAGAACCGTGGCCTGTGCGTTACGGAATCCGTTGCGAAGTCCTGATTCAATAACCTGGTTCCAAACTTGTTTAGCTTGTTTCGTCATGGCGGAAATCCATGTGTCATTCCGGATTTGATCAACAGCATCACAATGCATGCGTATTACTTTCATCATTGGTTTGCTGTTTTTTTCATATTCATCAAAAGTTCCTTTAACCGCGGCTATTTCCGACGATGTGGCATACGCGCACCCTGTCAAGAGTGCTGTCACGGCTGAGGCGAACGTGCGTCCTTCATCACTGTCATAGGGTTTGCCAAGGCTCATAATAAGCGCTCCGAGATTGGCGTAGCCCAGACCTAACGGACGGAATCGATGCGAGTTTTCAGCGATTTCCCTGCTTGGATAGCTCGCGTTGTCAATCAGAATGTCCTGGGCGATAATCATGATTCGAGCCACATGATTGAACGCTTCTGTATTAAAAGTTTCATGTTCATCATAGAATTTTGTAAGGTTAATAGAGGCTAGGTTGCAGGCGCTGTTGTTTATAAACATATATTCAGAGCATGGATTGCTGGCGTTGATTCGCCCGCTGTTCGGGCAGGTGTGCCAGCGGTTAATAGCTGTGTCATATTGCAGTCCCGGGTCACCGCAAAAATGCGCTGCATCAGCAATGTTTTTCAAAATCGTGCTGGCATCAAGAACGTCAATGATTTCACCCGTGGTTACTGCATGAGTATGCCACACGGTTTTAGCCTCGGCGGCCTTCATGAAATCCTCTGATACGCGGATTGACAGGTTGGCATTCTGGAACATCACGGAGGAATAGGCTTCGCCGTTGAACGATGCGTCGTAGCCGGATTTGATCAGAGCCCGAGCCTTTTTTTCTTCATTCACCTTACAGTTTATAAATTCTATGATATCAGGATGCTCAACTTTTAGACTTTGCATTTTGGCCGCGCGTCGTGTTTTGCCGCCGGATTTAATAACAGCGGCAACCTGATCGAAAACACGCATAAAACTCAAGGGCCCGGATGGTGTTCCGCCACTGGATAGTTTTTCGCGACTGCTTCGAAGAGTGCTTAAATCCGTGCCCGTACCCGATCCGTACTTGAACAGCATGGCCTCTGAGGTGGCAAGTCGCATAATATCTTCCATGGTGTCTTCAACCGACTGAATGAAGCAGGCTGATGACTGCGGATGCTTATAGGAATCAGACGTGCGTTCAACAGCGTTTTTTTCAGAATTCCAATAATAAGCTGACATAGTCTTTGATGAGATTCCATAAACATGGTGAAGCCCTACATTGAACCAGGTAGGGCTGTTGAACGCGGCATACTGGTGAAGGCAGATATAAATCAGTTCATGATAAAAGGTATCAGCATCTTCTTGAGTGTCGAAATAGCCGTCTTGTAAGCCCCAATCTTTAATCGTGCAGGCAACCCTGTGAATAAGCTTGCGTACGGAGTTTTCTTTGGCATGTGTTTCGGAGCCATCATATAAATACTTGGAAGCCACAACATTCGTTGCCAGCATGGACCATGTTTTGGGAACTTCTACATTGTCCCGTTCGAAGATCATCTCACCTTTGTCATTTTGAATGAATGCCTTACGACGTTCCCATTCAATCTCATTAAAAGGATGTACATTCTTTTTGGTGAATCGCGGTGTGATTTTAAGACCATGAGATTGACGTGATTGATTTTTTAAGTTTTCTTTTTGCGTACGTTTTGTCTGGCGATGTTTTGCATCAGCAGTTTGATTTTTGGGTTTTACAGTATCAGTTTTGTCAAGTCGCAGAGATAAATTTACAGGTTCACGAACATCCAACATGACATAGTTCTCCTAACTATCTTGAAATAAAACAATTATAACATTTTTAATGTTTTTATAAAGCACAATATATGCTACCCAACTTCATTCTTTTTCCATTTATACCACTACCTGTTGTATATGCAAGAAAAAAATGCAAAATTTTTTCTTTCACCGACAAAAAGAGGCAACGGAGTGTGTGAGTAACAAGCGTAGAGCGGGGAAAAAGTTATAAGTTATAAGTCTGAATTTAGCTCACTTTAGGCACTTCCGTCCGAACGAGATGCGAAATACGCTTCACGCCAGGAATCAGTGTTAAATATCAGGATCGTGATGTTGCGCGTCTTTTTCTCAGGTGGAAACAAATGGGAGTGCCTTCCAAGCCAAAGGTTCGACGCAATGTTTTTGATAAAGACCGTTCATATTCTGGAACAAGACGTTCAGGATCGTTGACAAACAATGCGATTGTAACGGGTTTGGTATCCACCTGTGCTGCATAATAAATTTTAAATCGTTTTTTTCTGACGAGAGGGGGCTGGAAAAGTTTTTGGAATTCTTCGATTGCACGGTTTAATAGACGAGTGGGTAATTGAGCCTGAACATGAGCTGCAACAGTGTCGATTGTTTCGATAGTTTGCCTCATATTGAATCCTGTTTTGGCAGACCCAATGAGCATGGGAACAAAGTTTAGAAACGGGAACGCCTTGTTCATGGAAGTAAGATACTGCTTGGCTGTGAAACCATGGAGAATGTCCCATTTGTTAGCCAGTATAACACAGCCTTTGTAATAACGTAAAATCATGGAAGCAATTTTTTTATCCTGTGACGTCGGGCCCTGAACTGCATCAAGAATAAGCATTGCCACGTCGGCTCTGGCAATGCTCCGATCTGCTCGTGACATGCTGAGATATTCAACCATACTGTGGATTTTTCCCCTGCGTCGGATGCCTGCCGTATCAGTCAGGATATAGTGCCGAGCCATTGCATCCTTGCCAATGACAAAAGGAATGTCAATACTGTCACGCGTTGTTCCCGGAATATCGGATGTCATGACGCGCTCGTTGTTCAAGAGTCGATTAATGAAGGATGACTTCCCCACATTGGGCCTTCCGACAATGGTGACTTTCAGAGGATGTTCGATGGTCAAATTGTTTTCTTCCGGAAGTTTCTGCAAAATCGCTTTCATTAGTGGTTTAAAGCCGCGACCATGAATCGCGGATACAGGAAAAACAGGAAACCCGAAGAGCTCAAAATCCAGCGCGTCGGAGTCTCGTTCAGTTGTATCAGCCTTATTGGCAGCAATAAAAACCGGTTTGCCGCTTTTTCGTAGAAAGGCACTCGCTTCTTCGTCCTGAGGGAGTACTCCTTTCTCAATGTCGGTGACAAAAATGATGACCGCAGCATCCTCAACGGCCATTTCTACCTGATGCCGAACACCAGCTTCAATCTCGTTGTGATCCAGATTAATGTCACCCTTTATGTCGGACAGACGGCCAAGGCCGCCGGTGTCA
>CAZBGF010000030.1:0-10615 GCA_964491255.1 uncultured Verrucomicrobiota bacterium | reverse complement strand
GTTGTTCGTCCTCGATTCTCTCGGAGCTGTTGCTTCGCAACAGCCCTTTCTCGCGCCTACCCTCGGCGCTCGTAATCAAACCCGCGCGGGTTCTCATCCCGCATGGCGGAGAGGGCGGGATTCGAACCCGCGGTACCCGGTTAAGGTACACAGCATTTCCAGTGCTGCACCTTCAGCCACTCGGTCACCTCTCCAAAGGGCAACCTCCGCTTCACTCCGGTCACCAAATTCGGAATTCGGAACTCGGGGCGCGGAGTGTTAAGATATTTGTTGCTAACAATTAATATAAATACATTGTTAGAAATTACAAGCATAGAAAAAGGTCATTCCTCTTGAAATTTCTTTACTCTGTGCCTTTGTGCCTGAATACTCCATATCAAATAAACAGTAGCAAGCGAATTTTATTTTTCTTGGTTTGACCTACAGCCGTTTTATAGGTATTTATTATATCAATGAAATATTTCAAGAAAGAACAATCATGAAAATAGCGTTTTTAATTGGCGATGGAATGGGTGATTATCCTTTGGATGAGCTTGGCGGTAAATCACCATTACAGACCGCTTCACTTCCGAATATACGCCGCGTCGCGGCAAGCGGTGTTGTACGTCTGGTCAGGACCGTGCCGGACGGTATGTTGCCTGGCAGTGATGTGGCTAATCTATCTATTATGGGATTTAATCCCAGTGAATACTATACAGGACGTGCGCCAATTGAAGCTGTCGGCGCTGGAATTACAATGAAAACGAACGAAGCGGCGTTTCGGTGTAATTTCATTACAGTTGAACATGATTTGATCAAGGATAATACTGCAGACCATATTACGACGGAAGAAGCGCGACAGTTGATTGATGATTTGAATAATAGCCTGGGAATGGATGGATTGCGTTTTGTTACGGGTATGGGTTACCGTCATCTGCTTATCTGGGATAACGGACCTGTAGATACTATCACGACGCCTCCGCATGATGTTCTGGATCAGCCCGTGCAGACGTATCTTCCAAAAGGAAACAGACACGATGAGGTGATAAAGCTTATGGAAGAATCCAAACGAATCCTGTCGAATCATCCAGTGAATCAGGTCAGAATCAAGGCAGGAAAAAATGCAGCCACGCAGATATGGCTTTGGGGCCAGGGGCGTAAGACTTTTCTGCCTTCCTACCAAAAAATGTATGGTCTTACCGGCAGCGTTATTTCAGCCGTGGACCTTGTCAAGGGAATCGGTCTGCTTGCCGGATTGAAGGCTGTCCAGGTGCCGGGAGCTACCGGATTTATTGATACGGATTTTGCCGGCAAGGTAAAGGCTGCAATGGATGTGCTGTCTGAACATGATTTTGTGTTTGTTCATGTAGAAGCGCCGGATGAATGCAGTCATATGGGGAATCTGAATCTCAAAATCAAAGCAATGGAAGCTTTTGATCGCGAAATTGTCGGACCGATCTGGCAATGTCTTCAAACGAGGGGTGAGGCCTATCGACTTGTGATCGGAACGGATCACCGCACACCAGTTGTTCGCAGGTGCCATACAGCGGAGCCTGTGCCGATTGCATTACTGGAGGGGCCGGTAAGTCCGACAAATGCTGAAGCGCAATTCGATGAGTTTGTGAATGGCGGGCATGTCTCGGGCATGGCTTTTGAATTGCTTCAAACAGTTTTAAAAAGATGAGGATAAATTCATGATGAAACATTATTTTTTAATTGTGAGTGTTATATTGGTCCTGGCAGGCGCTTCAGGGTGCCGCACGTTCCGTGATGAAGGCGCTGAAATGAGCCATAGAGAGGATTTGTTGATTCTTCGGGAGGATATCACAGAAATCCAGGGTCGCATTGAAGGCCTCGAATTGGAGTACCAGCGCATTCTGAGTGAAATTGACAAAATGCGGAACACGGTATCGAGCTCAAAAGAGCAGGAACGCTTTGTTAATAAGCGTCTGGATGAATTAGAAAGCCGGATTCGAGCCATAGATACTGCCCGGGTAAAGGACAATAAGATTATACTTGATGAACTCAGCGGGAAAATCTCTGATTTATTGAGCAAATCAGGAAAGTCCGCTTTCGCCGCATCCGGCAGTACAACAGGATACGAACATGTGGTAAAGGAAGGCGAAACGCTTTCGACCATTGCCAGTGCCTATGGAGTTAAAACCAGCGCTGTTATTGAAGCTAATAATCTGAAAAATCCTGACATACTGAAAAAAGGCCAGATTCTTTTCATTCCTAAGTAGAGCTTATACGAAAAGGTCTTGAAAGACAAAATCCTGAAAGAACTAAGAATTTTAGACAGAATTAACAAAATGGACAAAATAATACTTAAAAAATCAAAGAAAATTCTGCCTGTCCCGCACTCGCTGGATTTCTTTCTGCTTTGTGCCTCTGTGCCTATGCCCCTTTGTGCCTGAGTTTTGATTTCCGGTTATGACCGGCGTCTGAACGTATTATTCCTTCCGTCGTAGTGGTTTGTCTTCAAGCATGGTTTCTTCATGACAGCCACATAGACACTGTCTTCACCAAGAAGATGTTCGAGGTCGTGGATCAGTGATTCAGTGGGTGTAACATTGAATGAGTTGCCGGCCTTCATAATGACTTCCCCGCCTGTTGGAAATTGGAGGCAGAAAGTTACAGCAGTGGCCCCTGGATGTGCTTTCAAGAGGCTCATGGTTTTTTCTAACTGTTTATCCTTCAAGTTAACTACAGACATATGGATGCTGATTCGTTCGGTAAAAGCCTGTGAAGCCTGTTCCAGAGAATACAATTCAGATGCAATGAGCTTGACAGTGTCTTCATTAGTAAAAGAATCTTTAGTAACTTTTCCAGAAGCCATAATCACTTCATTTTCATTCAGAACCTGTCCATATTGCTTAAAGGTTTGAGGAAACACCACTATTTCCAGTGTTCCGTCAGTATCTTCAATCTGCAGCACTGCCATAGGTTCCTTTGATTTTTTTGTAAAGATTTTTTTTACTTTCGCGACCAATCCTCCCACACGGGTCATGGTTCCTTCTTTCATATCCGCAAGGCCGGACACGGTTGATAAACTGTAACGCCGGAGCTGGGGTTCATATTGCAACAACGGATGGCCACTCATATAAATCCCGATCAGTTCCTTCTCAGAGCTTAGTAGTTCATTTTCATGCCATTGTGGGCAGTCAGGCAATGTTTCAGGGCGGTCCGGTTCCAAGGTATCGCTAAACATCGAAAACAATGTAGTCTGGCCCATCTTTTGATCGCGGTGAATGGATTCGCCGCGACTGACAGCCATATCGATACTGTTGAACAACTGTGCCCGATGAAATCCGAATGAATCAAAGGCGCCACATCGGATAAGGGTTTCAAGACTTTTACGGGTCACGTTTCTTGAATCCATTCGCGAACAGAAATCGATCAGTCCCTTGAATGGACCGTTTTGTTCGCGTTCTTTTACACAGGCTTCTGCCGCGTTCCCCCCCACGTTTTTAATACCGGCCAGTCCGAACCTGATTGCTTTATCCTGAGGCATAAATCTGACCGAGCTGGTATTTATATCCGGCGGCAGAATTTCAAGACCCATATCCTTTACTTCCTTTATTAACACAGGTAACTTGTCGGTATTACCGATTTCACTGGAAAGCAGGGCTGCCATGAATTCCTCCGGATAATTGGCCTTCAGCCATGCTGTCTGATAGGCAATAATGGCATAACCTGTGCTATGCGATTTATTGAATCCATAGCCGGCAAATTTTGATATATTATCAAAAATCTTTTCCGCCTTTTTAGTGGATATCCCGCTGGTTTTTTTACATCCGTTAATAAAGCTCTGCCGCTGGTTTTCCATCTCATCCGGTTTCTTTTTACCCATAGCACGGCGGAGAATATCACCCTGTCCAAGGCTGTAACCGGCCAGGACATGAGCCGCCTGCTGAACCTGTTCTTGATACAGCATCACCCCGTACGTATCCAAAAGAACCGGTTCAAGTTTTGGATGGTCAAAAACGATCTTCACCTTCCCGCTTTTCCTGTTCACATAATCATCAAGCATGTGCATAGGCCCGGGACGGAACAGTGAAACCACGGCAATAAGGTCTTCAATATTATCCAGTCCTATACGACGGACTAAATCGCGCATACCTCTACTTTCGAGCTGGAACACGCCGACAGTGTTGCCAAGCCGAAGCAGATCAAACGTCACCTGATCATCCATTGCAATGTTATCAATATCCAACGATATATGCCTGGTCTTCTGAACTTGTTTAACGGCTTCATCAATAACTGTTAAAGTTTTTAATCCTAAAAAATCAGCTTTCAACAGGCCGAGCGCATCCACATAATCTTTACTGTACTGCGTCACGATTTCCCCTGATTTATCAACGGACAGCGGCAACATATTTACCAACGGTTTTTCGCCGAAGACTACCCCCGCAGCATGAACGCCCGAATGCCGTAATAATCCTTCCAGCACAACAGCTTGTCGCATGATTTTCATGGCGTTAGGATCGGATTCGCTCATTTTTTTTAATTCGGAATTCCCTGCCATAGCCATTTCGAGCGTGATTTTAGGATCATCCGGCACCATCTTGGCCAGCCGATTACATTCAGACAAAGGAAGTTCCAGAACCCGTCCGACGTCATGAATAATGGTTTTGGCACCAAGCGAAGCAAAGGTAATAATTTGCGCTACGTTATCACGCCCATATTTTTTCTTCACATACTCAATGACTTCTCCGCGCCTGAACTGGCAGAAATCAATATCGAAATCCGGAGGACTCACACGTTCGGGGTTCAGAAACCGCTCAAACACCAGCTTATAGTGAAGTGGATCCACCCCTGTAATACCAAGCACATATGAGACCAGGCTCCCTGCTCCAGAACCACGGCCAGGACCAACTGGAATATGATGATCGCGGGCAAACTGGACACAATCCAGAATAATCAGGAAATAACCGACAAATCTGGTTTGTTTAATCACACTGATTTCATGGTTCAACCGGGCTATGACTTTTTTCTCTAAATCATTACGAGGCTTATCCGGGTTCTCAACGCCATATCGCTTTTTAATGCCTTCCATGCAAAGCTTGAGCAGGTAGCTTTCCTGTGAAAAGCCGGGGGGTACAGGAAAAACCGGAACATGCATTTCGCTGAATGTTAATTCCACATTACAGCGACGGCTGATTTCAAGAGTGTTTTCAATCGCTTCCGGCAGGTCTTTGAATAGAGCACACATTTCTTCCCCGGTTTTCAGGTAAAAATCCGAGGACCCGTACTGCATGTGATTTGGATCACTCAACACTGTTCCGGTTTGCAAGCATAACAGAATTTCATGAGCTTCGGCATGGCTCTTTTCAAGGTAATGAACATCATTAGTAGCAACCAGCTTCAAGCCGGTCCGCCGAGCAATCTCGACCATACCGGAAATCACTTTTTTCTGGCCTGGAAGATTATGATCCTGAATTTCCAGAAAGAAATTATCCTTGCCGAAGATATCAGCATACTCTTCAGCAGACCGCACCGCTTCTTCCGTCTTTCCAGCCAGAATTTTTTCCGAAATACTGCCTTTCAGACAACCAGATAAACCAATCAGGCCTTGATGATATTGTGAAAGAATTTCCTTGTCTATCCGGGGCTTATAATAAAAACCTTCCAGATGGGCTGATGTGACAAGCCGAATCAAATTGTAATAGCCGGTTTCGTTTTCAGCCAGAAGCACAAGATGATTTGCCGTTGTCCTGCCGCGATCTGATTTCCGGTCGAACCGGCTTTCCGGCGCTTCATACACTTCACAGCCAAGGATAGGCTTAACCCCCTCGCTTTTCGCTGCCTGGTAGAATTCCACAATGCCATACATGACCCCGTGATCAGTAATGGCCACGGCCGGCATGTTGTTCTTCCGAACCGTCTTGATTAACTGTTTAATTCGACAGGCGCCGTCAAGCAGACTGTACTGAGTATGGAGATGAAGATGAACAAATGGAACGGACTTTGGCATTTGTAAGAGTATCTTGTGAAGCGTATCTCGTGTTCAGGAATTTCAAAACGCGGCAACGGAGTGCCGCGGCTACATTTTGCACGAGCCTGTAGCCGCCCCACTCAGCTGGGGCGTCGTGAAAAGTTACCGCTCCTGCGGACTAATTAAAACGTTTGGGTCCAAATGGTCTGATTCTGATACTTCGGAGACGGCCTGCAAAATTGGTTGATGTATGACCCTACAGGTGTCGAGGCGTAACTGAAAATGCTTTTTCTTTCGATTGGCATCATGCCAAATCTGATAACTGACTACTGACCATGAACATCAAAAGACATTATCTTCCGACTTGCTTCAAGCTGAAATCATCGATCATGAATTTACAATCACCATCAGGTAAAGAAAATTCCAGCATGAAATTGAGCGAATTTGTTTTATGTACACCCGGACACTTAAACGTATGACTGCGTTTCTGCCATGACGAGGAGGGTGACACATTATCGGTAACCGAGTGCCACTTACGTTGCGGCGGTTTGACAGCTGTTCCTGGTTTAACCACTTCCAATGCCCACATTGCCCAGCTTGCACCCTTGCCTTGCAGAACGGAAGAGAAGGAAAACTGATAGCGTTTTCCGATAATCATTTTCAGCGGGTAACCGTCTATTACAATAGTTCGCGCGCCCCTGACACATTTGCTCGTGTCGTAACTGTAACTGGAAGAAGACGGGGAGAATGGAACCCAGCCGATGTAGTTTTTCTTTGGCCTGAAAAACCCTTCTCCCGCTTTGTCGTCAGTCTTAATACTTGACATGTATCGGAAATACATAAACCTATCGCCGGCAACCGGTCTTATTGGCGGGGTGCCTGGTTTGAGAATCACTTCCTTTTCCGCGCTGAAAAGCCGAGCGGCATTACAGATTCCTTGTAATCTACTTCGCCAGCCTGGCCAGATGAGCCCAATACTCGATTGCCAGCCGGACGGAGCAATAAGATCTTTATACACATTAGTACCTTTGATTATTTGAATTTTAGGAAACTTCGGCTCGGTTTTTGTTCCCTGATTCAATGTAATATAAATTTTACCGCTTGTTGAACCCACCAGCAGGTCAAAAAGACCATCTTCATTCCAGTCACATGGATATACAATGGACATGACATCGAATACGCTTTTACCAGCGATTTTCAGGAATTTATCAAACTCAAGGACGGCCGGAGACAAAGAACTTCTAATTGCAGCCACCATATCCTTGCCCTCAACAGCCTCCGCGGTTCCTTTGTAAAGCCGGATGTGTCCTGTTCGCGTTCCAACAATCAAATCGTTAATCCCGTCACCGTTATAATCGACCACACAAGGAGTGAGCTGTTCAAAACCTTCCCCATAGGCAAGGAAAAACAAACGGTCCTGGACAAAGGTGGGTTTCCCTCGCGGCCCAACGTTCAGCGCAAAACGCACGCTGTTTGCCGAATATGAGCCTTCCCCTGCGATCAGGTCAGGCTTGTTGTCCTTGTTCCAGTCGGTCACCCATGGCGCGATATAGTTGCCTAAGATCATAGGGGACTTCCCTAACATAATAGACGGAAGCGGAGTGTTGGGACTGTCAATTTTATGTCGTGGATCAACATACCTGGGAATCCCCATTTTTTGGATAAATTTATAGTGCTTACGCGTGCCCATATTTTTCATAAACACAATATTCCCATAAAAAGTACCGATAATGGCATCGTAATCTCCATCCTGGTCCCAGTCCGTTATATGCGTTCTTGATGCCCAGCCTGTAAAAGTATGAATAAATGTTCCCGTTGTGAATTTCGGGTGGCCTTTTTCGCCTGAATTTAAATAAACCCAGATAAATCCGTAGCTGTCACCCACTACCAGGTCATTTAACCCGTCATCATTGATGTCAACAAAATTAGGGGAAGGTGGAAATTTTATCTCTACCATTTTCCCCGCGTCATTTAATATCCAGTAGGAACATGTCGGCGTACAAATATTGTTCTGATCGTCAACACCGTCCCATAAATTCGCAAGTGGTTCCGTTGTTTCACCGCTGAATTTTGAAGGGAACAGTTCGGACGTTTCCGTCTGACTGGCTGAAAGCGCAGGCGCCTGCGCAACGCAGATTATCGGACACACAATTATGGTGAAAATGCCGGCAACAATACGCTGAAATTTAATGGAAAGAATATTTTTCATTTGTTTATTTATTCCCTTCCTCACCCCTTTGTGCCTGTAAGTTACTTTGGTTTAACAGGCTGAGCGCCACCGAGTTTTTTATGAACACGTTTCGGCGCTTTGTTAGTAGCAGTTGATTCGTCAACAGGTTTTGCAGGTTTTTTACGTCTTCCGCGAAAACTTGATTTTTTATTCAGTTTTTTCGGAAGAAACCTGAAATATTTCTGATAACGGGTCAGTAGATGAACAACCACATTAATACCGAACTTATAAGCATCACGAACTGTTTCATCTGAAATGTTACGATAGATGACACGGGAATCCATATGATGAGTCCTCAGATGAGGCCCCCTCACGTATTGCCACAGCGGTTTTTCGATAGTGCCGACATTGACCCTTCCCCATTCAATTTTACCTTCCTTGTTAAGCCGGCTTTCCCAGAAATGGCCATAGCCATTCAACGTATAGATCACGGCGACTTCGTCCCCGATATTGATCATTTCAACCGGTTCCTGATAATAATTCATACCTGAAGGCATACCGATATCCTTGAAAAACGTTTTGAACATTACGTGGTCCTCAGGAACAATCTCGAAGTCACGGTCCGGCATGACCCGTTTCATCTCACGCCGGAATGCTACATCGAACCGTGATCTTCTGCCTGCCAGGGCGCTGTCTGCCCAGACAGCGCCGCCGAGCATAAGGTAATCACGAATGTTTTTCACTTCGGAATCCAGCATTTTAAAATTCTTATGGCCTGTCAGGTAAATAAACGGAGGCCTCAGCTCAAACAACTGCTCCGTGCCGATGTCCAGCACCTTGGGATAGAGATTGGCTTTAATCCGGTCCCTTGACCATGCACGAATTTGAAGCATCAAATTGGGAAGTGCTGTTGGATTACAGTTCCAGTCGCCATCATGGTATTTGGCTTGAAAGATAGTGAATGCGGCTTTCACGTACCTTTTATTACCCGGGTTAACGACACCCCACGGTTCCTGGAAATCTCGGACACCTATTAACCGCTTTACTCTAGCTGCAGCGATTTTTGTGTTCAAGTCTGTTTTAATTTTAATCTCAGACGGTTTTACCGAGGGAGCAATATAAGGCGTTTCCATTCGAACAAAGGTTGAAGGCGCGTCAACTGTTAAACGTGTAACTGTTGATTTTGGCGATGGAGTGGATACTGCAACCTTGACATCTTTAGCTTTAGCCTTCGTCTTTTTTTTTCGAACAGGCGGCGGAGGCGGAGTGGGGTCAGGAAGAACCAATAACGACTCTGTTTCTCCGAATGTTCCGCGCGGAGCCACATATATCGATACAACGTATCCGCTGAATATAATCAAAAGAAGTAAGTAAAACGAAACGGAAAACAGGAAATAACGGGAACGCAGAACTGCCCGAATAATGACCCATGCCCCGCCGCGCGCAGCTGTGGTTTCTTCCAGTTTTTCCAGATTGTTTATCTTGAAAGCCATAATTATGATGTCTACTCAAGTATTCAGAATTCAGAATACTGTGCAGTTACCTATTCAGCGCCAAAAGCACTCCGGAATTACTCCCATGCTCCGACACACCGATGCCTCTTCTTGCCGGTCCCCTCATTCTGACTCCTTAGCAGATTACTATTGATTGGCAAAAAAAGATAAATTCTTAACACCCACCGCCGCGCATGCGTTCAATACATCTATAATACGTTGTTGCCTTACTTTGGGTTGTGGGTGAATCACCACAGGTTGTTTATCGCCACCGAGCTGGATTGCCTGTTTCAGTTTAGATTGAACCAGAGATAATTCGCGATCATCCGGATTACCCACCAACAGATTATTGCAGAACACCTGGCCCGTTTCCGAAATAGCGACAGTCAACTCCTGCGGTAAAGATGATTTTTTCGCACTCACGCCACCGGGCATCATCAACCCCAGATACTTCTCTTCAGGCTTGATCTGAGCGGCTGAAATGAAATACAGAAGCAGAAGAAAGACACAGTCGATCATCGGCCCCATCTGAACTTCAGCTGTTTCGTCTTGTTTTTCTTCCTCTTTCGCCATCATTCAGCTCCTGCATTTTTTCTCGTTACAGCCATCCTCAATAAACGCCGTTTGAACAACCTCTAACCTTGATTATTCGCCACAAAGACACAAAAAAGATTGATATGAAATTCTTTTACGCAAAGCTGTCTCGAACTGATTTCGAGAATCGGTTTTCCATTTGCTCGTCATAACTTTCTTATGCAAAATCCTTTCTGCCTTGGTGGCAGATGAATTAATCAGACTAATTAGACCCTGTCCGAAAAGGTATTTCGCGGTTGTTTTTCCCTGTCCCCAACGGGGACAAACCTAATAGCCAGGGGTGAAACCCCTGGAATGTTAATAGTAAAAAAATCTCCTCTCTAAAAGGGTTGAACCCTTTCAGGGTTCTTTTGGTTGTTTTTTTCGCCGTTTTCTCCAGGGGTTTCACCCCTGGCTATGAAGTTGAACCCCTTCAGGGTTCCTTTTTTATTCGTCAACCCT
>CAZBGF010000029.1:0-10643 GCA_964491255.1 uncultured Verrucomicrobiota bacterium | reverse complement strand
AGATAAAATATCAACGTAAATCTAAAATGATACGAAAACATAAATCCAAACACCGTAGCAATTGTTGAATATTGAGACATGGACCTTATACAATGTTATAAGAATATCAATTGTCAAGGGTTGACCCTGATTCCTACTGATTTACACTATACGATTGAAGAAATGTAATATTCTAATGTGTTGCAGTTGATTTTAGGAGAAAATATCTATGAAGACATCATATATTCCCAGTCTTAGCGATAAAGAAGTTAGTAACATTATATCAAAACTTGGTATTAAAAAATCAAACACAAAAATTTGGCAGCTTTTCCTCTTAGGTATTTTAGCAGGATTGTATATAGGATTCGGCGGACAACTTTTTTTAGTTACTATAGCAAGCGGAATGGGCACGATTGCCGGTGGAATAATGTTTAGTGTTGGGCTTATGCTGGTAGTTCTGGCCGGAGCCGAACTCTTTACCGGAAATATTACAATTCTTATAGGAGTGCTTTCTGATGTTGTTTCTAAAAGAAAAATGTTTAAAAACTGGACGGTAGTTTATATCAGCAATTTCATCGGTTCTATTGTTTTTGCCTGGTTAGTGTATAAAACAGGACTTTTAGGGAAAGCAGGAGCTTTAAATGATTTGGGTGCTTTGTCAGTTAAGGTAGCAGAAAATAAACTGGCTATCCCCTTTGTCCAAGCTTTTATCAGAGGATTTTTTTGCAATATTCTGGTAATCTTGGCAATTATTATGGCGGCAATGGCCAAAGATATCGTGTCAAAGATATTTTGCATTATCTTCCCAATAACCTGTTTTGTCGCCTGTGGTTTTGAACATTGCGTGGCTAATATGTATTTGATTCCTGTCGGTCTATTGGCAAAGGGAATACCTCTTTATAAAACATTTGTTGTGTTTCAGAATTTGGTTCCTGTTACCCTGGGGAATATTGTAGGTGGTATTTTTATTTTAGTAATACACCCTAATAGAATTCGGCAGATAAGAGCCATTTTAAAAAGAAGTCGTCCGGATATTAGGTAGTGAATTAGCAAGATCAAAAATATAACAATTCGCTGTTGAGCCCTGCGGGCTCTCACGTCCTTTCAGGCGTCGCTTGGAATAGCCAGGGTCAGCCGTTTAACATATAACAAAAGGTTTGTATAAAGGGATTCAGTCTGCCCCCGGGCCGACTCGTCTCGGAGTCGGCCAGGGAATCAAGCCCACAAAAAGTAGCCTGTCCGCCTTCAGTCTAATCAACCTGAGTAACATAGACTTGTCTTGAGAACTGACCGAAAAAGAGATAAAATATCAACGTAAATCTAAAATGATACGAAAACATAAATCCAAACACCGTAGCAATTGTTGAATATTGAGACATGGACCTTATACAATGTTATAAGAATATCAATTGTCAAGGGTTGACCCTGATTCCCCTTATGTCGTTCCATTTGTCGAGACTGACTCAGGTGTGTTTATGAAAACCATCATTCCTAGTCGAAAAATGACAAAAAGATATTTGGGAGGTGACACTCATGAAATTGATTAAAGAAGAAAAGGAAATACTCGAATCTGTCGAACGTGGCGAATGGAAGAGAATCCCCAATTTCAAAAAGGAAGCGAAGCGCTATCAGGAATACGCAAGAGAAACTTTACGCAAGGATAAGCGCGTCAATATTCGCATGACGGAAAAGGACTTGGTTCACTTCCAGAAGAAAGCCGTAGAGGAAGGGCTTCCCTACCAAACTTTCATCTCAAGTGTCCTGCATAAGTACATCAACGGTAAGTCTTAAGCCTCTTGAACAGGATGCACAACAATTGCATGGACAAGTATTTTTGAAAACGCGCGCGTTTTCAAAAAACTGTCATGCGTGACGTTTGGCTCAGAGAAGAATTGACTCGCGCAAAGGCGCAAAGCACGCAAAGGATTGATGAGAATAGGAATGACCCGAGAGAAGCACCCCGTACGTACGGGGTGCGTTGGTATTTGTAGGCTGCCAGGCGCTGAAATATCTTACCTTGGCGAGCTTGGCGTCTTGAGCGAAGCGGGCGAGAGAAATCCGTAATTCGAACCAGTCGATGGAGAGGGTACGCTCGAAGACTCGCGACCCTCATCGTGACGTCAGTCATTAATAAAATATTTTCGATTTTGTTCGTGCAATGTGCGGGTTAATCTCATTATCTAGTCGTTAACGTAGATTTATCACAGTCTGTTCTGATGCATAAAATCGCTAAAGTCGTTGTTGAAATTGCTCTGGACCGTGAATTTGATTATCAGGTGCCGGAAACGCTCAGTCATCAGGTTCAGCTTGGCTCACGTGTACGTGTGCCGTTCGGGCATTCAATAGCCAGAGGATATGTTGTCGGCTTTTCAGATCATTCCAGCTGGCCTAATCTCAAAACTATTGAATCCTTGATCGGCTCAAAGCCTTTACTGACTGAAACCATGCTGAAACTGGCACGATGGATAGGCAGCTATTATGCCGCTACGATCGAACAGGCTATCCGTACGATTTTACCTTGCGCTGTCCGGCGGCACGGCGCTGGTTTCAGGGAGCAGAGTTATGTGTTTCCAGATAAGCTTGCAGAAGATGCATCAGCAAAGGAGCAGTTGCGAAAGCGGGCTCCTAAACAGGCCGCAGCGCTGGATACGCTGATAACACATGGCATGATGACGCTCAACGCGCTGGCAAAGGCCGCGGGCGTCAGTTCATCCAGTATTAAAGGTCTGGAAAAAAAGCAATTTGTGCGGATTCAACGCCGGGAATCCCTTCGGGACCCTCTTGTCGGCCAGATTATTTTACCTACTGAGCCGCTTAAACTATTTCCGGAGCAGGCCGCGGCCCTTGAATTTATCAAGCAGTCTATTGATACCCTTAAGCCGCCGGTGGTGCTTCTGCACGGTGTTACTGGCAGTGGCAAGACAGAAGTATATCTCCAGGCCATGCGGTATGTGCTCAATCAGGGTAAAGGCGCTATCATCCTGGTTCCGGAAATTTCACTTACCGTGCAGACCGTGGAACGCTTCAAAAGCCGGTTCGGTGATTCCGTTGCTGTGCTTCACAGCCATTTATCTGATGGTGAACGACATGATGAATGGTACCGGATTTACGAGGGTAAGGCGAAAATCGCGATTGGCGCCCGGTCCGCCTTGTTTGCGCCGATTGAAAATTTAGGATTAATTGTAGTGGATGAGGAACACGAGCCAAGTTATAAACAAATGGAAGCTCCTCGTTATAACGCGCGCGATGTCGCTGTAATGCGCGGACGAATGGAGCATTGCTCCGTTTTATTGGGCTCTGCTTCACCTGCACTGGAATCATTTTACAATACGCGTCAGGGAAAATATGGAATAGCCGTATTATCGCACCGTGTGGATCACCGTAAAATGCCGGTGATGCGTATCGTTGATATGCGCGTTGAAGCTGAGAGAGAAGGCCGTGTTAACGTGCTTTCGCGCGACCTGTTTGAAGCTATCAGGACCCGGCTGGAACAAGCGGAACAGACCATCCTCTTTCTGAACCGCCGCGGCTTTGCCAGTTCCATGATATGCCCGCTGTGCGGGCATGTGGCAAGATGCAGTGATTGCAGTGTGGCTTTGACATATCACAGAACAAGCGAAAATTTGCGATGCCATACCTGCGGCCATGTACGCAAAGTTCCTAAATATTGCCCAGGCTGCGGAGCTCCGGCATTGAAATTCACGGGTATAGGTACTCAGCGTATCGAAAAGATCGTCAATACGCTTTTTCCGAAAGCGACTGTTCAACGTATGGATGCGGATACCACAACGCGTAAACACGACTATTCCAGGATTCTGAACGGTTTCAGATCAGGTAAAATTGATATCCTGATCGGGACCCAGATGATTGCGAAAGGCCTTCATTTTCCCGGCGTTACACTGGTCGGTGTAATCTACGCTGATCTCAGCCTGCACATGCCGGACTTCAGAGCCGCGGAAAGGACATTTCAGTTACTGCTCCAGGTGGCTGGCCGTGCAGGCCGGGGAGACATTCCAGGTGAGGTTATTGTTCAGACATTCACCCCGTTTAACCAGGCCATTCAAGCGGCGCGTCAGATGGATTATCATAAGTTTATTGATCAGGAACTCGAGTTCCGCAAGGAACTCATGTATCCGCCTTTTTCACACTTGATTTGTATCACAATAGAAGGCATTGATGAGGAAACTGTTTCCAAAACATCCCGATTATTGGCTAAAGAGCTTCAGCCCAAATTATCATCTTCCGTAATATTGGCCGGGCCGATTCCAGCCCCGCTCAGCAGGGCAAAAAAACAATACCGTTATCAAATCATAATGCGTTCACGTTCTACGCGGTCAATGACACAACCGCTCAAGGACGTGCTTCGCGGGTTTCGATGCCCGAATCACGTGCGTCTGGCCGTGGATGTCGATGCTATGTCCATGATGTGAAAAGGGTTTAAATTATGTCCGGCTTTCGCCGGACAACTGTAGCCGCCCCACTCCGTTGGGGCGCCGTGGAAAACATCGCGGCAAGAGACTGCCGCGGCTACAACTTTGAAATTCCTAAGCCTGAACTTAATAGGACGCAGATTTTCGCAGATTCACGAGATACGTTTATCAGCAATCTGCGTTCATCTGTGCTACTCTGCCCACGAGCGTTCGGGGCTACGAAGCGCGAGCATCCAAAAAAGCAATTTTCATATTTTTCATGTGAATGATGTTATTCTAAACGATTACTACAAGAAAAAAAATTCGAATTTTTGAAACAATTCAGGCATGGAAGTTGTTTAATATAGTAGGAGCACGAATGGTAGAAATTCACGATGAAGAGCTAATGATGAACTTTCAGCAAGGGAATGTACATGCGTTCGAACTGCTGTTTGAAAAATACCGCGTTCCGGTTTTCAACTTTATCTATCGAATGCTCAACCGTAAAAGAGAACCGGCGGAAGACCTCTTGCAGGAAATATTCGTAAAACTGAACAAGGCAAAGGATTTCTATGAGCCAAGAACAAAATTCTCAACCTGGCTATTCACCATAGCGAGAAACCACTGCCTGAATTTTATCAAATCACAGCGTTATCTTCGGGCCAAAAACACTGTTTCACTGGATGCGCGTGATAACGAAGATGCCCTCAGTCTTCTGGAAAGATTGCCGGCAAAAGAAGAGAGTCGGCCGGCCATCGAGCAGAAGGAAATACAGGAGATGCTGGAACAGGCCATCTGCGCACTGCCTGACGACTATAAGGACGTGTTCCTGCTCCGTGCAGTGGAAGGATTCACACATCAGGAAGTATCCCGGATTCTTAAGATGAATCCAGCTACAGTGAGAACTCAGTATCACCGGGCCAGATTGAAGCTCAGAGAAAAGATAGGCTATATCTTTGATTCAATGGATGTTCAAAGGAGATAAAAAATGAATTGTGAAGAATGCGTACAACTGCTCACCGAACACCTGGATGGTGAGTTGCCTGAAAAAACAGAACAGGAAATACAGGAACACCTGGAAACTTGCCGGAAGTGCCGGAAAGAAATGAATATCCTGGACAGGATTACCTCCGTGGCCGGGGAACTTCCAAGACATACTCCCAGAACTGAGACAATTCTCAAAATCAGCGAGTCAATTCACAAGACTGTGTCGCCCCAAAGAAGAACTGAATTTGGATCAGTACTGGATATGGACGAACTCGCGGATTTCCTGAGAGTGGATAAATCGGTCGTCGATCTGTATCTGGACGAAATTCCATTTTTTGAACTTGGCGGAAAACTTCTGTTCAGAAGAAAGAGCGTAGAGGAGTGGATAGAAAGAATGGAAATGCGCATCGGATTTCAAGTAAAGGAACCTGTGCCGGATAGCACAATGATTTCACAAAACATAATACCGGGAGGTGCAAGATGGAAAATATGACAAAGGAGCTTATCAGTTTCTGGCGGAAATTCGGTCATATGATTGATTCCGGAGTCCCGATTTTGCAAACGCTGAATGTGATACTGGAAGAGACGTCTAATGAGCAGTTAAAACCGATCCTCTCGACCCTCATGAGTGACATCAAGTCAGGTAGTGACATGTCGAGTAGTCTGGCAAAATACCCTTCCTGCTTTCCGCCCTCAATTCAAACAATTATCAAGGCAGGCGAAGCAACAGGGAACCTTGAGAAAGTTGTATCCACTATAGCAGATGGGCTGGAAGTCGGGACATTCAAAATCGAGAAAAAAGTCGTAACCGCCGGTGCGGAATACGCCAAAGAAGCGGCTGAATCATTGCGCGAACAGGCGGAGACGCGACCCGGGGTGATTAAATTAGTTTCGTCAATTATCCTGGAAGCATTTCGCAGCCGGGCGTCTGATATTCATTTTGAATGGGTAAAGGGTAATATGCGAATAAGGTATAGGATTGATGGAGTACTGCAAGAGGCGCCCACGAAGGTTCCTGAAGGAATGGAACAGTCTGTTATAAACAGAATCAAGATAATGGCCGGCTTGAACGCACAAGAGAAGAGGTTGCCACAGGACGGTAGAATAATGTTGAAGATAAAAGGAAAAGAATTGGACATCCGCACGTCGGTCGTTCCATACGTCATGGGTGAATCTGTTGTAATGCGGATACTGGGTCGGCAAAATGTGAGCCTGGACCTCGAATCCCAAGGTTTCACTGAACCTAACCTGGAGATGTTGAGAAAATGGAGCAAAAAGCCAGGCATCATTATCGTCACTGGCCCAACGGGATGTGGCAAAACCACGACTCTCTACAGTATTCTTCAGGAGCTTAATTCCCCGAAAGTAAAAATCACGACCGTAGAGGAACCTGTCGAGTATCTAATAGACGGGATTAATCAAGAACAGGTAAACCCTCGTTTAGGACTGACCTTTGCGCATGCCATACGCAGCCAGATGCGACAGGATCCGGACATTATCATGGTAGGTGAGATAAGGGATCTGGAGACAGTTCAACTGATCTTTCAGGTATCCCTTACTGGCCATCTGGTTCTGTCAACACTTCACACACATGATACTCTTGGAGCCATCAGGAGATTGCTTGATATAGGGGCTGAACCATTCTTGATCAATAGCTCACTCACAGGCGTTGTTTCCCAAAGGCTGGTCCGTATAATATGCAAGGATTGCAAGGAAGAAGCCGAGCCCGAGGAGTGGGTAAAGAGCCGGATGAAAGATCATAAAGGAATCAAGTTCTTCAAAGGGAAAGGCTGCAAAAACTGTAATAATACGGGATATCGAGGACGAATTGCTATCCACGAACTGTTGGAGTTGGACGAGCCGCTAAGGCGTTTGATTGCTCAGGATGCGGGCTGGGAAGAACTGAGGAAGCAGGCCATAGCATCGGGCATGATTGCCATGAAAGAAGATGGGTTTGCCAAGGTAAATCAAGGTATCACCTCTATCGAAGAAGTCCTGCGAGTCGGCGTGGGCTGGGCTGATAAATCCCTGTGATTGCGTGAGGGGGTATGGTTGCTGATGATTTCCGCACGCCGATTTTATACCTCAAATGCCGATTTCGGAACACCGGACTGGCGAATGATTGACAACAAAGTTCCAATACGCACTTCACGATGCATTGGTACCGGAACGGTTACAGTTGTCATTCCATCCCGCTTTTGCGTGACTGCATGACTGCCACGTTGACGGATCATCTGAAAACCATGTTGCTCAAGAATCCGGCAGATTTCGTTTCCGGAAAAATGTCCAAGCTTAGGCATGAACAGCCTCGAACCGTGTTACATAAACCTCTTCGTGCAGACGATCTTGAACTTCCTCAGCGCTGGCGCACTCAAAGAAAAGTTCAACCGCTTCTTTTAAGTTCGTTGTAGCTTTTTCGACAGTATTTCCCTGACTGGCTACATCTAACTCCGGGCAAAGGGCAACAAACCCGTCCCCTTCCCGCTCCACAACCGCCGTTAAATGATAATTTTTCATGTCAATTCTTTCAGTAGACTTTATATCATTACCATCGTAGTATTTCCAGCTTAATCTCTTGCGGAAAAAAATGCTACAAATATTCATCAATAATTTCTTCAGCTGACAGGGGAAGAACCCCTGCGGCGCGCGCGAGATCGATGATGGTATAGCGTTCCCGCATCTGGTGGCAGTGCAGAGCGGCGTTGAGAAAACGTTCCCGCGAACATCCGATATGCTCAATGCGGTGCGCTGCGCCGGCCGCACTCAGGCATTTCTTGATCTCGGCAGCTTTTCGCGTACCCGGTTTGAGCACGGCCCGGATTTCATCCCATACACCAGGATGATTCAGGCGATCAACAGCGCGTTCGGCCTTATGACGCTTCAGGGCATGCTCTTCTTCAACCACGGGCGTTAATGTCTGCCAGTATGCGGTATCAGTGGGTTCGGTTTCCAGATGAAAACATGGTTTTTCCAGGTCTAACACACGTTCGTAAAGCGCGCATGCGAAAATGGTGCCCAGTCCTACCTGACGTCCGTGATAATCATGAGGAATGTTCAACATTGACGCTGTCATGTCCAGCGCGTGTGAAATCATGTGTTCGCCTCCGGACGCGGGAAACGAAGTGTTGGCCATAGTCATGGATACGCCGGAAAACACCAGCGCACGAAAAAGCGCTTCAATGGCAGAGGGTTTTTTTAACAGAATGTCCTTCGGGTGCATCATGTATCCAGGTTCAAGGTCATGGATCAATTGCGCGCAAAACGGACAATAATAGTCATTAAACAGAATCTGGTTGAGTTTCCAGTCAGTCATACTCACCGGCTTGGCCAGCACATCCCCGAGCCCTGAAGCGGTTAATTCAAACGGAGCGTCTTCAATGATAGAGGGAACCGCCATGATTGCCAGCGGAACTGTTCCGCTGATTACCCGCTTGATACCGCCGATCGAAGGGGCAATATTGCTCGACGCGTAACCGTTCATGGATGCTGCCGTTGCAAAAACAGCATAAGGGATGGTCGATCCGCTGGATATCCATTTGACAAGGTCATTGATCACGCCGCCGCCAACCGCCAGAAAGAAATCACACGGCTTAATCATACTTACGGCAGCATCCCGTGTTTTATCATCGCACACGGGGTCACCATGAGGACTGTCAGGAATAATTACAGTTTGGACAGTCCAGCCATTCTGAACCAGGGATTCCCCGCAGGCCTTGCCTGCAGCTGCATAGGTGCGCTGATCTGCTACCAGGGCTATCCGCCGTGGCTGGGCTTGACAACAGCGCGCCAGGATATCAGGGAGCTTTTGGATGGCTTTTTCGGAATAAATGAGCTCCCGAGTCGCTACCGTATGAGTTTTACCGCACTCGCAGTCGAAAGTTGTGCCGAGTATTGAGAAGGGGCGCTCCATTATTTCTTACCCCGATACAACCTTTCTCACCGCGTCCAGTTGACCCGCACTGCCCAGGTAACCGTTTTTCTCGACAATATATTTTGCATACTCAGGCATGAAGACCGTTCCAGGCTTGCGAAGATCAAAAACTTCCGGATGCTCTTTGAAATATTCACGATGCACGCGGCACCAGACCAGGCGGCCGTCAGTATCTATATTAACCTTGGTCACACCAAGTTCGGCTGCTTTGCGAAATTCGTTCGGGTCAACGCCCTGTGCATTCTTCATATTTCCACCGGCGGCATTGATACGATCGACTTCATCCTTTGGCACGGAACTGGACCCGTGCATCACAATTGGATAACCGGGAAGCAGTTTTTGAATTGCTTCTATAATTTCAAAATGAAGCCCCTGCTGGCCGGAAAATTTATAGGCTCCGTGACTGGTTCCAATCCCGCAGGCCAGACTGTCGCATCCCGTTTGTTCGACAAAATCCTTTGCCTCGTCAGGATCGGTCAAATGCACCTTATCTTCGTCAACAGAGATATCTTCCTCAACACCACCGAGCTGACCCAGCTCTGCTTCGACCACAATGTCTTTTGCATGAGCCGCTTGAACCACGCGTTTGGTAATAGCAACGTTTTCCTCGTAAGTTTCCATACTGGCATCAATCATCACGGAACTGTAGAAGCCGCTGTCGATACAATCTATTGCTGTTGCTTCATCGCCGTGATCCAGATGCACGGCGAAAATCGATTCCGGGAAAATCTTGTCAGCCGTTCGAATCATGGCTTCCAGCATACGTTTGTCAGTGTAAGCCCTTGCGCCCTTGGAAATTTGAATGATAAAAGGGGCTTTGCTTTCCAGGTTTCCGATGAACAAACCCATGGTCTGTTCGAGATTGTTGATGTTATATGCTCCAACGGCATATTTACCATACGCATGTTTAAATAATTCTTTTGTAGTAACAATCATGAGCTTACTCCTTAATTTAATGTATAGGAATTTCAAGATAGCCACAAAAGCAGAGGATACTTTTTATTCTTCGTGTCTTAGTGTCTTTGTGGCGAATAATCCAAGTTAGAAGTCATAATATGTAATACTGGAAAATTCGTCAATCTTTTTACGTAATAAAAGTTTTGTCTTTCATGCTTTTCTACTATAATGGGTTTTTCGTTGAATCTGTCCGGCAACTGCCGGAAGCTATTTCTGCCCACGGATTACTTGGAGCAGCATAGCCGCAACCAAGAAAGACTTTTTCACAGAAGGACGCAAAGAAACAAAAAAACTTGGGTATATAGTCAGTGAACCACATGTTGGCGCGCAACATGCAGGCTAAAGCCTGAACTCCGAACGCTTGATGACGCTGTTTCCTG
>CAZBGF010000028.1:0-10668 GCA_964491255.1 uncultured Verrucomicrobiota bacterium | reverse complement strand
TCATGGCGCGAAGCGCCGCGTCGAAACTTTCACGGCAGGCATTTTTGCAAAAGTGTTTGCCATGAAATTGATTATGAATGAAAATGTAGTTTTCATGAATTAATCAGGTTAAGAAGCGCTTCAAGAACTGCTGTTCGACGTTTCAACTCAGCGATTTCCTGTTCCCTGATAGTCATTTCAAATTCCAACGCGCTGGTAAACATACCGTTGATTAAATTTTGTCTGAATGCAATTCTATCACTCTGAAAGCGCATGAATTTCCAAAGAAACATCTTCAGGCGCGCCGATACCAGGCCGATCAGGCCGGGTTTTCTCGGGATATCAAAATCAAGCGTGTCAAATGCATCCCGGTAGCGGAGAAGGCGGATGAGTTCACGCATATAATCATGCTCGGAACCAGCTTTTAACAGGTTTAAAGCGCTGATTTCCCGCGATATGATTTCCGGCGCGCGGCCCCGGCGACGGGCTCTGGCTGACTGCTGAATCTCAGCGCCCAGGTCCGACGTTCTATCTTTATTGGCAACAATTATTTTCATTATTCGTAAGTATTCAGTGAAATCTGTGGTTAAATTCTTTTCTTTGTGCCTTTGTCACTCTGTGCCTTTGTGCCTGAGTAGTTACTGCGGAACAGAACAAACAAAAGCCAAAAACAGAGAATAACCGCACCTTCATTTATCAGCGTCCATATATGGCGAATGCTTATCAGACTGTCAGACCAGTGGAGCCCGTAAAAGATTGTCAAGGGCGGCTGATATCGGTCAGCAGTCAGCGGCCAGAAAAGCATTACGCCGCGTCCAACTGTGAAAAAATCCATCAGCACATGGATCTCATAACAGGCAAGCGCAATCAGGAACCATCGCGCCGAATCCGGACGCCGCATTGCTATTGCAATTAAGGCAACAATAATTGCAACAGCCAGTCCGAAGAACAAGCTGTGTGTTATATTATTATGAAACTTTCCAAGGTTATGAAAAATCAGACCGGGAATTGCGTCAATATCCGGCAAAAGTGACATTGTGATGGTAAAAGATGCCAGTATAAGAGAGCTGCGCGATGTGATTGCAGTTTGATCCTGCGGGTGATGTCGACAGACCCGATATATCAAATATCCAACTGCTGTGTGTGCTAAAGGAGAAGGCATCTCGCAATCATTGTATTCGTGAATGTGTCAATTATGAGTTAAAAGTTGTTGAAAGTAAAACTTCAGTCACTTTAGTTTGATCTATTCATCTACCGCTAAGGCACCAAGACACAAAGCCTGCCCGTTTGCCCGTGGGGCCACCCGGCCAGCCGCCCCGTATGTACGGGGCGAGTGACGAAAATCTACGTCCTGTTACGTTTGTACAATAGCTTGTGATTGCCAGTAATACAAGTAAAAGCATAACAATAACAATGTGCTGTCCGCTGACAGCAACATTTTTTTTCATTGATGTCTTTTTGAAAAGCTATATAATTTCAATTTTGGGAATGGGAATGGATTTTTCAAATAGTTCAAACAGAACAAATAACAGAGTATACCCAATGGAAATAGTTTTGTCTGTCGGCAGATTTTTAAATTTTGTTTTCCAGCGCTTTTTTCTTATTGTCTTTGTGTTCATATCTGTAGTTACTGCTGTGCAGTCCGAAAATATAACACTTGAAGAAGCGCCTGTCACATACCAATACCATGACGCATGGATTGATCAATGTGTTGATTTTTATCATGCCTACATCGTTGATCATCTGCAAGTTGGAATACAGATGTCATATTTCAACCTAACTGACGCCACAAAGCGGACATATGATGAAAACGGGGATTTCAAAGAGGGTTTTCTTGGCTCTATCGACAGAATGGATGAGAAACAGGACTTTTTCCCAACGCTGTATGTACGTTATTTTTTTATGAGATATATAGGAGTTGAACTCGGATGGGAAAAAATGGCGGCAGAAACAAGGAAATTCAACAGCGATTCATCTGATGGAAATATTATTGCGTCAGGCCCGGCGTTGTGGTTAATAGGAAGATATCCCAACACGTCTGTTTTTACGCCATATGCAGGATTTGGCATTGTTTTTCTGAACGCCAGGTTTTGTAATGATGATTTATGGCACAACGGGTTCAGTGACAACAACCAGTATAATGAGTGGCGTGAGCAAGGGTCGCCGCCATGGCCAAATGATGGATACCAGCGCACTATTGATCTGGAGAATAAAAACGCTCCCATATTATCAGCAGGCTGTACGATTGAGATGTTGTATAATATATCTGCTGATATTGCATTTCATTATATGCCGGTAAACGTTAATGCTCACTATTATCTTTCCAGGTATGGAGAGGTGTTTGATGACCGGGGAGATCACCAATTTCCATTAGATAACTGGTCTTTACAACTGGGCGTGATATATGCCTTTTAGCGAATTGTTGCGCGGTGTGTCAATTGATTCCCCCCGTGTCAGCTTTGTGTGTGAATAATCCGTTTTGAGGGCAGAGAATCCTCGCCAAAACAGTTTGCTTCGGTTGGCTTAATACTTGAATCTTGCACGCAAAGGCCTGCATAGAGCGGCTCCGAAGCCGATGCGTTGAAAAGATGTGCAAAATCCAGGTAATAGATACGAATTTTTTCCGCAGGAACAATTATGAGAATAGGTGTAATGCTCAGAGCAATGGATGAGAAGCAGGGGATCGGTGTTTATTCACAGAACCTGATGGATGAACTTCTTTCCATTGACAGAATAAACGAATATGTGCTTTTCTACCGCAATTCCGAGTTTCTTGGCCGTTACTCCGAGTATGGAAACGTCAAAGAAAAATTAGTTTATGCTCCAAACAAAGCAATATGGGATCAGGTCAAGATGCCGTTTGAAGCAATGCGGGAGAATCTGGATGTAATATTCCACACAAAGTTTACCGTGCCCTTTTTTGCAAGATGTAAAACAGTCATGTCCATTCATGGCGCCAGCTGGTTTGTTCATCCCGAGCTTTACGGGAAATTGGACGTTGCCTATATCAAGGTTATGATGCCTCTTTATTGCAGGAAAGCGTCAGTTATCTTGTCAAATTCAGATCTCACTACAAATGACTTTATTAGAATTCTTGGCGTTCCTCCCGAGAAAATACATACAGCCAGATTGGGGCGGAACGAAAATTTCAAGGTTATTGATGATGCCGGGGTGCTGGGTGACGCGCGCGCGCGGCTCAATCTGCCTGAAAAATTCATCTTGTCGGTTATCAAATATGATCCTCGGAAAAACTTCGAGAATCTTATTGCGGCATTCCGGATATTACGTCAGCGTATGTCATGTAAACTGGTAGTTGCGGGAATTGGATGTGAAAAATATCTGGAAGAGTACTCTCTGGACAAAGATGGAACAGCAGAAGACGTGACATTCCTCGGATGGGTTGACCAGGAGAATCTTCCGGTGCTTTATAATCTTGCTACCTGCCTGTTTTTTCCATCAGTATATGAAGAATTTGGAATTCCTGCTTGTGAAGCCATGGCGTGTGGTTGTCCTCCTGTTGTTTCAAAAACCGGCGCACTGCCGGAAATCACTGGCGATGCAGGCATTATTGTTGATCCATTTAATCCGTCTGAAATGTCAGATGCTTTAGAGCGGATATTAGTCGATGAAAACATGCGCAAAGAGTATTCAGACAGATGTATTGTAAGAGCGCGCCAATTCACATGGAAACTGTGCGCGGAAAGAACTCTGGAAGTTCTCAACAGTCTCCACTCTGAAGTCAGGTCTGATTCAGACGGTAGTCCATAGACATCAGATATTAGCCCGCACATTGTACGAACAAAATCGCCTGCTGCAATATGCAGGTTAGCGTCTTAAACTTCAGGAAAAGAATTTCTGACAGAATTAACAAAATGGACATAATAATATGGGAGAAAAGCAAAGAATTTTAGACAGGATTACAGGATGATCAGGATCGAACACGATCTTTGTCAAATCTGACCCCGAACATTCAGTGTCAGATTTGACAAAAAGGTTTGTTATCGATAAAGAGGATATTATTTCGCAATTATTCTTTCAATTCAGTCTATCCTGTTTATCTTGTTTATCCTGTCAAAAAAATCAAATATCTTTGGTTAGACTCGATGGGAGAAAGTGGGTAGAGAACTTTCTAAGTATTAATTGCCTACATAAAAAAATCTGAAGTCCAGTGTCTGAATTAAAATGAAGTCAGGTGATCATGGAAAATCCTTCCACGTATAATGAATTTCGCAACACGGTTCGTACAATTTCGATCGGGACACTGTGGCGTATTTTGCGATATCCTTTTGTAGCGCTGTCTTTTTTCATTATTCCTCGCATGATGGGTAATGTTGTATATGGTCAATATGCATTTTTCATGTCCATCTATCTTATTCTTGACGTTATGACAGATGTCGGCATTACCCAGACATGCGGAAGGTTCATACCTGAGCTGGAGCACAGTGGCGAAGACAGAATCAGCAGTTTTCTTCACAGCATGTTATTCTACGGGGTGTTGATTACACTGGCAATGATTGCCGCTGTTCTTGGCGGTAATGCTCTATACTGTTGGAAGCAGATAAATTTTGATTCGGCGTGGTGGTTAATTCTTTGTTTCCTGCTGCTGACTTCCAAAATTCAGGGCATACTGTTCGCTTTTATATATGGCCGAAACGAGATTGGGCGCTACTCCTTTAAAGAGTTTATAAGAAGTGCGGTTACCTTTATTTTGGTTATAGTATTGTTTCATTTTTTCGGATTTATTGGCGCATTGTGGGCGCTTGTTCTGAATCAAGCCGTACTGCTTATTACCGCAGGATACTGGACGCGCCATTATCTTTTCCGCTCAGTGAAACAAATGCGATTTTCCGAGTTCAAACCATACTTGGTTTTCGGCCTCATGTTTTATGTTCCCATGCTTTTATTTACTCTCATTCAACGTTCCGGGAACATTTTCATCAAGATGCTGGCAGGTTCTTCTGAAGAAGTGGCTTATTATGATGTGGCAAACCAGTTTCTGCTTTTAACATCAACATTTCTTGGCTTGATTATCTCGACACTTTTACCGTCGCTGACATCACTGTATGTAAAGAATCAACATGAAATTATTCAACAAAGGCAACGGACTGTCATAACATATTGCGGCGTGATAGTATTTCTGACGTTCAGCGCGCTTGTGACAATGGGAAGGCATGTGCTTGGATTGCTGGGCCCATCCTTTGTCCCTGTCTACAAGAACGCAATGATCATAGCTGTGTCCATGCCGGCGATATTAATCGCATATGTCGGCATGAACATATCAATTCTTGAAAAAAGGCCATCTGTTTATATATTCGGCGTTGTCACCGGAATGGTTGTCATGGCAGTTGCCTGTGTATATATGGTCCCAACCATGGGTTCGATAGGAGCGTCGTGGGCGACTGTTATGGGATATTCATCTCTCGCCATTGTGCTTTGTATAAATTACAGAAAACAGCTGGCAGGTATTCTGAAAAGGTTTGGTGTGTTGTTAGCCGTTGCTTTATGTATTGTTCCCGCTTGCTTCTATGAGTTTAATATTGCAGTATCAATTATAATTTTTCTTGTAATAAGCACAGTATACACGGCTGTTTTACTCAGACTGAAAATCATCAAGCTGTCTGACGCCAGAAAGATATGCCAGGCTATATGGCAGCCCGTCGATAAATGAACAGCTGATATACAATAAAAAGGGGAGGGGGATATCAATGCCACGTAATCCAGACATGGAATGGGAAACATTTGGACGCGACGATCCATACTATGGAGTTGTAAGCCTTGATAAATTTCACAAAGACAAACTTACCGGAGATTCACTCATAGATTTTTTCAAGAGCGGCGATGAACATATTCAATTCGTATTAGATAAAATCCGGGCGAATATTGATCGCGAATTCAATCCGTCCCGGGCTCTTGACTTCGGTTGCGGTGTGGGTCGTTGTTTGGTTCCTCTTGCCGCACACTGTGACACAGTTGTGGGGGTTGATGTTTCAGAAGCAATGTTAAAGGAAGCAAAAAAAAATTGCATGGCGCAGTCTGTCTCAAACGTGGAATTACTCAAATCAGATGATGAATTGTTAGATGTGTCAGGGCAATTCGACTTCATTCACTCATTTATTGTCTTTCAGCATATCCCGCCCGCAAGGGGGGAGCGCATATTTTCGAGATTGATATCACTTCTGTCAGAAAATGGCGTAGCAGCGATACAGTTTCTTTATTATCGTAAAGTTACCAAGGCAGTCAAAGCAATCGGGTATTTACGTAAAAAAGTGCCATTTCTACATAATGTGATCAATCTGATGTTCAGGAAACCATGGGCTGAACCATTGATGGAAAAGAACTGCTATGATATTAACAAATTATTCTTAATTATGCATGAACATGGATGCGGAAATCTGCATGCAACTTTTCAAGGCGGACCCGACTTTTCCAGCGTCATCCTTTTTCCCCGGAAAAAGACCGATACTGTTCCATACGAGTCTTTTTATAACGCAGGTTAACTGATAAGATAGGCACAAAGGCACAGAGCACCAAAGGCACAGAGCACCAAAGGCACAAAGGGACAGAGATTAACTATCTGAGTGTATCTGCCACGTCAGCCCGACTAAGTGGCCACTTGGCGACTCTGTCGCCGACGTGGCGAAAATCTGCGTCCTGTTAACTTGAATGAAACTGTGAACGGTGATGATTTATGAATCCCAGTAGATATTCATTTCCACGTCTTTGCGTTCTGATTGAAAGCTATTACCCGGTTGTCGGCGGCATGGAAACCGGCGCGCGCAGTCTGGCGGCAAGTTTGGCAAGCAGAGGAATACGTCTTTTCTTTGTGACACGCAGGATTGAACGTAATCTGAAAAAAAAGGCGGAGGTTGATGGAATAACTGTTTATCGGGTTCCGCCGTCTGGTGGAAATTCACGCTTAAGGTGGGTTATGATACTTACCTGCATTTTCGCGCTCGCCAGGCAGCGAAATAATTACGATATCATTTTTGTTCCCGGATTCCGCGTACTGGGAATATCGGCGGTAATTATAAGTAAAATTTTTAGAAAGAAGTGTATATTGAGAGCTGAAAGCAATGGTGAAATGTCAGGAGAATTTTTCACTGGAGGCTTAAAACAATTTAATCTTACCCGTTCCAACTTTTTTATCAGCAGTTTGATTTCAATAAGAAATAAACTGCTTGCACGTGCGGATGCCTTTGTGAGCATGTCTTCGGAATTGACATCTGAATTTATCAGTTGCGGAGTGCCGCGTGAGTCCGTTTATTTAATTCCGCAAGGTGTAGATGTGGATGAGTTTCACCCAGTGTCGTCAAAAGAACGATTCGACCTGCGCGGAAAACTCAGACTGCCGAAAAATGATAAACTCGTTGTCTTTACCGGGCGACTGGTTTCGTATAAAGGAATTCCTTTGCTCTTAAAAGTATGGGATACGATATGTCAAAATCATGGAGCAGTGAAACTGGTAATTGTTGGAACCGGCGGAACAGATATGTTCAACTGTGAAAACGAATTGAAACAGTTTGTTGAGTCCCGTGGATTGCAGGAAAACGTGATATTTACCGGTGCGGTTGATAATGTGAACGAATATTTGCAGAGTTGCGATATTTTTGTTTTTCCTACAAGCAATGAAGCGTTTGGTATCTCATTGATTGAGGCAATGGCGTGCGGCCTGGCCGTAATTTCAACAACCATTGGTGGAATCAAGGATATTATTATTGATGGCAAAAACGGACTGGCAATTGAGCCTGAGAACCAGGTGCAACTTCAATCTGCTATGGAAAAGCTGATGAACGATCCGGTTTTGTGTGAAACGATTGGTAAAAACGCTGTTCAGACCGTATGCGAGAAATACACAACAGATATTACAGCTCTTAAGTATATAGACTTACTTAATAAATATGGCAACCGTTCACGGGTCCCGCCGTTGGCGGGATAAATTCAGGGCTTGCCCCGCCCGCCTCGGGCAGGCAGTTCCGGTATTTGGATATTATCCTTGGAACTTTATGCCTGTGTGCCTTTGTCACTTTGTGCCTGGTTAAACATTATTGAGACATAAATATGCCGAAAAGAAATCCTTTTTTGTATTCAGTGCTTCTAACACTGGTGGTCTGGCTTTTTTTCTCATGGCCTTTACCCGAACACCTGTTCACTGGTATCCCGTCATCCTCTACAAATGTGGAAAAGCACAGTGTGCGGCGAATGATTCAAGGCGATCATCTGCAGTTACACTATTTCTATTGGCTTTTCAGCGATATGCTTGCCGGTAAAACTCCGTTTTTTCACAATATTTATGAATTCAATACAGGTGATGATTCTGCGCGACGCTCGGTTGGAAGCTACAATATGCCGCTTTCCTTTGTCTACGCTGTTGGTAGATCAATAGGTGGCCGTGCTTTCGGATGGAATCTTACATCCTTTATTTCTCTATGGTTCACAACATATATCACTTCTCTTCTGTTGTTGCGGTTTACAAAACACAGCTGGATTGCCATATTGTTCGCGGCAATATCCATAACACTGCCATATCGCTGGATCACTCTGTATGGCGGAAGCCCGACGGGATTTGCAATGATGTGGGTGCCTCTTCTTATTTACGGGGTGGATCGTCTCGCGCGTGATAATTCCTTTACCGGTGGACTGCTTGCAGGCATAGCAGTTTTTCTTGCGTATTGGAGTGATCTCCATATTTTCTTTTTCAGTGTCCTGATAATTCCTGCATGGTATCTTGTCGGCTTTTGCAGGAAAACTGAATTTTTTTGGCGCGAATACAGATACTGGGTCTCAATGTTGAAAGCCATTCTTCCTCTGGCCCTGATCTTACTTGTGCTTGGTGTAATGGCTGGTGCTTTCAGAAACACAGCGTTCGCTGACACTACAATGGCGCATGGCCGCACTCTCCGGGAAATTGCTGTTTATTCAGCAAGTCCGGAATCATTTATTCTATGGCGCGGAGCCGGCACGGAAGCTCATGTATACATCGGCATTATTCTGCCATTGCTATTGATTTCCAGTGGATTCCTGCTTCTATTCCGATTGCTCAAGGCGCCGCGCCTTCATATAAAACATGCCTTGCTTGTTGTCCTTGTCTGGCTGCAGCTTGCCGGAATTATCATCCTTGCGCTCGGCCCGAACGGGCTGATGAAAGGTATATTGTTCGTGTTCTGCCGTGCTGTTATACCTTCCTTTAATATGATTCGACAGCCGGATAAGATATTCTGTTTGCTTCCGCCTGTTCTTGCTGTTGCAGCAACAATAGCTGTTGTTGATCTGATGAGCGTTTTCAAGACAAAGCTCTGGCGTATATTGCTGGTGCTTACAGTCGGCACGCTGTCGATCATTGAATACGGTTGTCAGGTTCGACCAACTGTTTGCCTGCTCGACACGAGCCAGCCGGCATATGAAGCAGTGGTAGATGATGCAGAACAATGCGGCTACAAAGCGCATGTACTGATTATACCACTCTGGCCGGGAGATTCATCGTTGGCATCACTTTATGAACATTACGTCTCTCTATATCGAATTCGCATGGTAAACGGATATTCTCCTGTCGTTTCTCACGATTATCTTGAAAACATATTTTGTAAATTCGGTAAAGCGAATCTTGGTATCCTGACAAATGCCGATCTCAATGAATTGAAAAACCTCGGGGTAAATTACATCATTCTTCACGAAGATGCGTTTCCAGAAAAAGTCAGTCCTTTTCCAGTGGTTTTTACACTGAAGAAATTCCTGAATCATCCACGACTGCGATTACTTAAACAGAGTCAGAACATATGGGTGTTTAAAATTCTCTCTTCTTCTGAAGAACACCCTGAAATTGGCGCTGAATGGAATATGTTTTTTTCAGCTCGTAAATGGGAGGCTGAAAATATTGCTGAGGACGATTCACTTATAAAGAACAATGATTCTGCAAGTGCCGGAAAATTTGCGATTCTACAGCAAGGCGGATCCATACAAACAAAGCATGTAAGCGTCACGCAGTCTCCAGGTCTCCGCTGGATAATTCGCGCAAGGGGGAAAGGAACATTGTTGTGCACACTCAGGGATAATAACAGAGTGTTTCAGACTGATCGTGTTAATGTGGATTCGCGCGACTGGATCTGGCTGAATGTTCCGGTTACTTCAGTTCAAGGTTCGCTATGGCTGCCATTACATATTGCCGGTGAATCAGGATCTGTGGACATAGATATC
Organism: uncultured Verrucomicrobiota bacterium; assembly: GCA_964491255.1. Taxonomy (GTDB): domain Bacteria; phylum Verrucomicrobiota; class Kiritimatiellia; order JAAZAB01; family JAAZAB01; genus CAZBGF01. The sequence continues at coordinate 498 of CAZBGF010000028.1, read as the reverse complement.
ATATTGCTGACAGCCGGGGTATGGCAATGCCCTTCGACAGGTCAATCAATTGATATTCCCGCTCCATGTTTCTTTCATGCCGGTTATACTGACATGAAAACCGGCAGTGTAGTTCTGCGTAAAGATTATGATCCTGCCGAACAGGTGTTTTACGGACCCAAACTTCCGCTTGATAAAGGTTGTTACGAAATCGAATTTGTCTATGACACTGATGCAAAACCGGGAACACTGCTTGGAAGATTCGGTTGCCGTATATGCGGGCACGAAAACAATGAGTGGGTGGATGTAAATGCCGGAAGCGGAGCAACATACAAGTGGGTACAGAAACAAAATGTTCCGATATTCATGGCGTTCTGGTTCTTAAGAAATGCTGATATTGCAATAAGAAAAGTCACGATAAAAAAAGTATCAGATTTGGATCAGCATAGTCGATACTGATAAAGCTCACACAAAGCCACAAAGAACACAAAGGATGGGAGATAATAATACGATACAGGA
>CAZBGF010000027.1:0-10676 GCA_964491255.1 uncultured Verrucomicrobiota bacterium | reverse complement strand
ATCTATCGGCGATCCGCTTCTATCTAAAAGTACACACTTTTCTTGACAGTGCCCTATTAACTTGATTTACACAAAAAACTTGCGTAATGAGGCCGGACACGTCATAATCAAATTATGAAACGATGCCTGATTATAATGGCCTGTATATGGATCCATACAGCCTGCGCTGATATCATTATACTCTCATCGAAAAACATCATATCAGGACACATCCGCGGCGAAACGAACAACTGTCTTCTTGTCCAAATGCATCATGGGACACTCATGCTGGATATGAATACCATTGACTACGTGAGCCGGTCACCGACAGGTCAAGACAGCTATCTCAATGCCGCGCACCGGTTGATTCGGGAACACCGGCACGCTTTTGCAGAACTATGTATTGAACGGTCCATTCGAGAGGAACCGGAAACCCGCGATCAAGCCCTGCTTCTGAAAAAGAAACTCGTTCAATCAAAACTCGGCAACCTGTCAAAAACGAAAAAGCCTTCGTCTGTTTCACATCTAAAAGCCAAAGCAAATGAACTGAGGAAAAAAGGTAAAACTCTGATCCACATGGGTGAATCTGTCAAGAAAACCGGGTCCCTAGACAAACGCCATGCCGCCGACAGCCGGCAACTGGCAGAAAAGCACATCGCTGAGGGGCAACGGTTATTAACTCAGGCAAAACAGATAGAAAACCAGCTCCGGCCAAAACCCGCACTAAAACCAAAACCATGGTATCTGCGGCTCTTTGAATGGTTTTCTGGAAAAAGCCAACCTGACAAGGAAACGTCTCCGGAAGATGTCAATTCCAGGGACTTGGTGCGTGTGCTGTTGATTATAGCCATCGGCGTGATTGCGTTATTCAGCCTGATTTATTTCCTCTTTTTCCGTCATTCTTAATTCTAAAGAAACGCTATGATGCATTCTAAGTCTCATGAATTCTACGCGCATAGTCTGCCGGGCAGGCCGAAAAAAGAATGGCAGAAACTAGAGGACCATTTGAAAGCCGTTGCTGAAAAAGCCAGTGAATTTGCAGAATCGTTTGGCTCCACTGATTGGGCTTGGAACGCAGGCTGGTTACACGATTTCGGTAAAGCCACTAATGCTTTTCAAGGCTACTTGGCACGCAGTAATGGATTGGACGATTCCGAGTATGATGCGGACGGCAGTCAGTCCAATCACGCCAGCGCCGGGGCGGCATTGGCCGAAGAGAAACTCGGAAAACGAGTTGGCCGCATTTTAGCCTATTTATCTGCCGGTCATCACGCAGGGCTCCCGGATTGGTACACAACCGAAACCGGCAATGCCGCTCTCCCTGTTCGACTCGATGAAGGCCGGAAGAATCTGAGCTACCTCGAAAACTTCACGGAAGAAGTTATTGGTGAACTTAGCTCATTAAAACGGCCGCCGGACTGTATTAAAAAGTCAGAATACTTTCATCTATGGGTGCGGATGCTGTTCTCGTGTCTTGTGGATTCCGATTACCTCGACACCGAACGGTTCATGGACCCGGAGAGAGCGGCAGCACGATATCCATACCCGAAACTGGCGCAACTGGCCGAGAAGTTCTTTCCAGCTTTGGACAACTTAGAGCAAGATGCGCCAAAAACACCCGTAAATGCTATCCGCGCTGAAATTCGTCAGACCTGCGAGAAGGCGTCGGAATTGCCGCAAGGAATATTCTCGTTGACAGTCCCGACCGGCGGCGGCAAAACGCTCTCGGCGATGGATTTTTCCATCCGCCATGCTCTGAAACATGGCCAGCAACGCGTGATTTACGTTATCCCCTATACAAGCATAATTGAACAGACTGCCCAGATTTTTGGAAACATTTTTGGATCGAAAAATGTCGTGGAGCATCACAGCAATCTTGCTCCCCAACACGAGTCGCCGCGTTCGCAACTTGCCGCCGAAAATTGGGATGCCCCGATTATCGTGACAACCACTGTTCAGTTCTTCGAATCTCTCTACGCTGCCAAGTCGAGCCGATGCCGCAAACTGCACAACATTGTCAACAGCGTAGTCATTCTCGACGAAGCTCAACTTCTGCCGCCGCAACTGCTCGCGCCGTGCGTGGACGCCATGAACCAGCTCGCGCGAAACTACGGCGTGACTCTGGTACTGGCGACAGCCACACAACCGGCGTTGTCTGCTCTACCTCTTGCATGTCCCCAACTCGATCCACCGACAGAAATTACCCCGCCGGAAATGAATCTCTATGATCGGCTGAAACGCGTCGAATACAACCTACCGCCAAACTTGTCAAAAGGATGTGAGTGGACCGAAATTGCGACGCGGTTGCAACAACACGATCAGGTGCTGTGTGTTGTGAACACCCGCCGTGATTGCCACGAACTGTTCAAGCTCATGCCGGAGGGAACCATCCATCTTTCCGCGCTGATGTGTGGTGAGCATCGCTCTGAGGTGATTGCGGAAATCAAGCGACGGCTCAAAGATGGCCTGCCGACGCGAGTCATCAGTACGCAACTAGTAGAAGCGGGCGTGGATATTGACTTTCCCGTGGTCTATCGCGCGCTGGCGGGATTAGACTCCATTGCCCAGGCCGCCGGACGCTGCAACCGCGAAGGCAGGCTGAACAAAATCGGGAGACTTGGCCAAGTTCACATCTTTGTGCCGCCCAAGCCTACTCGTAGCGGTTTGTTGCTGAAAGGCGAAAACACGACTCGCGAACTCTGCGCGTTACCGGATTTCAATCCGCAACGCCCTAACGTTTTCACACGCTATTTCGAACTATTCTATTCCGCCGTCAACGACACAGGAGAGGACTGGCTGAAAGACAGACTGGTGAAAGATGTAAATCCAGATCTGTTTTTTCAGTTTCGCACTGCCGGGAAAGAGTTCAGAATGATTGACGACCAAGCGCAACGTCCCGTATTTGTGCGTTATGGTTCGAACGAAAAGTGGTTGGATGAATTGCGGAAGATAGGCCCAAAACGGCAGAACATGCGCCACCTCCAGCGGTACGTAGTGAATCTATCGAAATCCGCTTTCGATCGAGTGTGGAAAGATGGCTTGGTCGAGGAAATCTGGCAAGGATATTGGTGTTGGGCGCGAAACTATGACTCACGAGTCGGTGTGGATATCTTTGGCGACGGTTGGATGCCTGAGGATTTGATCCAATGAAATAAACACAAAATGCGAGGTGAACTATGAGAGGATTCTGTCTGGAGGTCAGCGGGCCGTATGCCTGCTTCACGCGGCCCGAAATGAAAGTTGAACGCGTTAGTTACGATGTAATTACGCCGTCAGCGGCGCGAGCTATTTTCGATGCTATTTTGTGGAAGCCAGCTATATTCTGGCAGATGAAGCGGATTGAAGTGCTCGCGCCGATCCGGTGGATATCAGTCCGACGTAACGAGGTAGGTAAAGTCGCCTCGTCGCGTTCGACGGGTATTTTCATCGAGGACGATCGTCAACAACGCGCTGGTCTTTTCCTGCGTGACGTGAAATATCGTTTATTTGCTGAATTTGACTTTATTCCGCCGGAACAACGCGGCAAGGTGTATAATCCTGTGCCGAAATATCTGGTGAATTCAGAGGAAGCGGAAGACCTGAAAAAACCGGATATTCGTCCTGATGAGACGGAAGCCAAGTACGCCGCCATGTTTGAGCGACGAGCAAATAAGGGGCAATGCTTCAACCAGCCTTACCTCGGTTGCCGCGAGTTTTCCGCCGAATTTTGCTTAGTGAACCCACAAACTGAACCTGCCAAACCCATCCCTGAAACGCGCGATCTCGGCTGGATGCTTTACGATCTGGACTATTCCGATCTAGCCGATCCAAAACCAATGTTTTTTAAAGCGAACATGAATAACGGTGTTGTCACTGTTCCCACGCTGGACAGCGAGGAGGTGCGGAAATGATTCTACAGGCGTTGAAAGAATATTACGATCGAAAAGCGGCTGATCCGGACAGCGATATTGCGCCAGAAGGCTTTGAAAATAAAGAAATTCCTTTTCTGATCGTGATCAGACCAGATGGACAGCTTGTCAACCTTGAAGACACGCGTGAGCAGGTTGGGAAGAGATTGGTTGGCAAGACATATCTGCTGCCACGATCACAAATGCGAACAGGAAGCAAAAGCTATGAGAAGACATTTCTTCTATGGGATCATATTGGCTATCTCTTCCAGTTCTCCAAGACGGATGAACCAAAAGATATGGAAAAAGCGGCCAATCAACACCGAACGTGGCTCAATTCGCTTGAAGCATTATCGGACGATCTGAAACAGGACAAAGGGGTAGCCGCCGTACTTTCCTTCTACAAGACAAATGAAATTGAAAAGGTCAAGGCAATATCCAATTGGAATGAGTGTGTAAAACTGCTTTCCTGCAATATGACCTTTCGTTTGGCAGAAGACAAACTTCCCATTCCTTGCCGTCCTAAGGTGCAGGACTATGTGCGGTCTTCCATGTCGCAAATCTCAGGAAAAGATGAAAATGGAGAAAAATCCATAAAAAAAATATTTGCGCATTGTCTCATCACGGGTGAATACGGGGAGATCGCGAGGACGCATGGGAGAACGCCAATCAATAAAGACACCAAAAAACTTGTGGCATTTCAAAGGAACTCAGGTTACGATTCCTACGAAAAGGAGCAATGTTATAATGCACCTGTCTGTAAATCAGCGGAGTTTGCATATACAACTGCGCTAAACACATTGCTCAAATCAAAAAATCAGCGTCTCCAAATTGCAGATGCCACCACCGTGTTTTGGTCGGCTAAGAAATCGGAGTTTGAGAGTGTGATGCCGTTTTTCTTTTCAACACCGGCAAGAGATGACCCTGATAAATATACCGATGCAGTAAAAGCGCTCTACGATTCAATCTGGAACGGAGCGTATGTCATTCCGGATGACGATACGCGTTTCTATGTTCTTGGGCTTTCGCCGAATGCTGCGCGCATTGCCGTGCGGTTCTGGAAAGTCGGTACAATAAAAGATATAGGCACGCAACTAAAACGGCATGTGGATGATTTGGCAATCATCCATGCACTTGGAATGAATCCAGCTCTTCCCATACGGAAACTCCTGCGTTCGATTGCCGTACGTGAGGAAGATAAAAACATCCCGCCCAATCTGGGCGGCGACACAATGCGGGCGATCCTTGATGGCTTGCCCTATCCACAAACACTTTTGCAAGCGGCTGTCCGTCGCATTCGCGCCGAACATGAAATCACGTATGCCCGTGCCGCATTGATCAAAGCTTGCATCAATAGATCGACGAGATATCAAAACCCAAATAAAAAGGAGGAACTGAAAGTGAGTCTGGACACAAACAACACAAACATCGGCTACCGGCTGGGACGATTGTTCGCCACGCTGGAAAAAATTCAAACCGAGGCTAATCCTGGCATCAATGCCACTATTCGCGATAAGTTCTATGGCGCCGCTTCAAGCACACCAGTAACAGTCTTCGGTAATCTCATGCGGCTCAAAAATCATCACATCGCCAAACTGGAACACCATGGGCGCAAGGTGTTCTTCGAAAAACTACTCGGTGAAATCATGGATGGCATCGGCGATTTTCCACCGCATCTTGACCTATCCGATCAAGGCCGATTCGCCATCGGTTACTATCATCAGATGCAGGAATTCTTTACCAAAAAGAGTGTATAACCAACCAACAGAAAGGAAACAAACCATGAGCAACGAAAATACAATTAACAATCGGCACGAGTTCATCCTGCTCTTCGACGTACAAGACGGAAATCCCAACGGCGATCCAGATGCCGGCAATCTGCCTCGTGTAGACGCAGAAACCGGTCAAGGCATAGTAACGGACGTGTGCCTGAAGCGGAAAGTGCGCAACTATGTACAAATGATCAAAGATAACCAGCCTGGATTCGATATCTACGTGAAAGAAAAGGCCATCTTGAATGAACAACATGAAAGAGCCTATAAAGCCATCGGCGCGGAAGATGAACTCAAGAAAGATGATAAGAAACGTAAAGGTGGAAAAAAAGTTGAAGAAGCTCGCAAATGGATGTGTGGCAATTTTTACGACATTAGAACATTCGGTGCCGTGATGTCTACAGGAGTGAACTGCGGCCAGGTTCGTGGACCGGTGCAGATGACGTTTGGCCGCTCCGTGGATCCGATAGTCACGATGGAGCATTCAATCACCCGGATGGCCGTGGCTACAGAAGCTGAAGCAGAGAAACAGGGCGGAGACAACCGGACAATGGGCCGCAAAAATACGGTGCCTTATGGTGTCTATGTAGCACATGGTTTTATTTCGGCGCACCTTGCCACGCAGACTGGGTTTGATAAGGATGACCTGAAACTGTTATGGGAAGCTCTGAAAAACATGTTCGAGCATGATCGCTCCGCCGCGCGCGGCTTGATGTCGACACGCAAACTGATCGTTTTTAAGCATTCTTCCGCCCTCGGCAACGCTCCCGCACACAAACTCTTCGATCTGGTCCAGATCGAGCGTAAGGACAAAACAAAGCCCGCTCGTTCATTCTCGGCCTACACCATGACGCCGGTCGAAGAAATCAAGAAGGGATGCCCAGCCGGAGTCGAAGTGATCGAAATGGTGTGAAACCTCTTGCAGGACGCGTCCTACGGGGGCGTCGGGATATCCGACTTCCTGCGGACGCCGTGAAACGTCCCGGACGCGTAACGAGTCCATTCCGGAGGTACGGAGCAACTAATGAATCGAAACAACGAATTGCGTGTGTGCGATCGGGTGAAGATATTGGGCGAGAGCGCCGATGCGGCGGCTCTTGGCGAACTCGTTGACCTGACCGGTTCGGACTCCGCGCGTGTCCGCCGGCTGGCGGCATCGGCCCTCGGCAAACTTGCCGGTATTATACCGGGGCACTCCGCCGTACCGGTGTTGCGCCAGCTCTTGAGCGATGCCCATCCGCAGGTACGGCAATACACAGCCAAGGCGCTCGGGGCATTCGGGGCAAAAGCTAAAGAAGCGCTTCCCGATCTGCGCGATATGCTCCGCAATCCGACAGAAAAGGACTACGTAAAACGAAGCGTGATCGCCGCAGGGAAGACAATCCGGGAAGCCATACGAATCGAAGAGCAGCAAGCCGTCCACCAATGCCAACGTTGCGGCGTATGTGTGACCGCTGACGAATACGCGCGGAGCCAGCGAGCATTTCAGCGTGTATTCTGCGATAAGTGTTTTGACGAGGTCTATATTGAACGTCGTAATTTCGATACGAAAGTGGAATTAAAAAAAACTATTCGTACCAAAGACGGAACACTTGTCCAGTCAGACGGCGAACGCCGGATCGCGGAATATTTAAACAGCAATAATATCGTGTATCGTTACGACGAACGTATGCGCATCATCGAAGGCTATGCTATCCGACCGGATTTCTATCTGCCTGAATTTGACCTGTACATAGAGTATTGGGGCATGGACACCGCTGATTATAAAATCGGGATGCTCAAGAAACTCAAGCTTTATCAGCAGGAGGGCAAGCGGCTGATTTCACTATATCGAGAGGATAAGCCCCATCTGGAGAATGTACTAAGTAAGAAGTTGGGCCGTTATGTGCGGATGGAAGACGAGAAAAACGCACATCGTTCCGTTCGCAGCTGACTTCACTTGTGTTACGTGATCCCGAATACGCGGAGAAAAAGCATGTACTCTGAAGACAATCTTCTGCCCCTGTCGGCTCTACAGCATATGATTTTCTGCGAACGGCAATGTGCGCTGATTCATATCGAACAGGTTTGGGCCGAAAACCTCCTTACTGCAGAAGGAAGAATATTCCACGACCGAGTCCATGAACGCGGGCAAAAGAGCCGCGGCAATGTCATGACAGAGTTTGGCGTGCCTCTGCGTTCATTGCGCCTCGGGTTGATAGGTAAATCTGATGTCGTAGAATTTCACCGGGTTGAATCCAATCCTCAATCGGAAATTGAGAATCATAAGTGGCTTCCTTTTCCAGTAGAATACAAACGTGGAAAACCAAAACCTGATAACTGCGACCAAGTTCAGTTGTGTGCTCAGGCGCTTTGCCTTGAAGAAATGCTGGACTGCGAGATTTTACAAGGCGCTCTTTTCTATGGCAAAACACGTCGGCGTCATGATGTTCATTTTGATGCAGCGCTGAGAAAAGAAACAGAAGAAACAGCTGAACGCGTACATGAATTGATTCGCCAAGGCCGCATACCAAAAGCTGTATATATTAAGAAGTGTAAGAGTTGTTCTCTTTATGAAAAATGTATGCCGCAGAAAAAGAGCTGTTATCATTCCGTAAAACGATATCTCGCAAATGCCATGTCAGAAACTGATGGGCCTGAAAATACTAAATAAATGAAGAAGCTGTTAAATACACTGTTTGTTACCACGCAGGGCGCTTACCTGTTCAAAGAGGGCGAGGCTGTTGTCATAAAGGTAGAAAACGAAGTGAGACTGCGTGTGCCCATTCACACACTTGGCAGTATAGTCTGTTTCGGACAGGTTTCATGCAGTCCGTTCCTCATGGGGTTATGCGGGAAAAATAATGTTTCAATCAGTTTTCTGAGTGAAAACGGCAGATTTCTGGCGCGGGTTGAAGGGCCGACATCAGGCAATGTTCTGCTGCGGCGTGAGCAGTACCGGCGATCAGATGACATGACAGCTTCAGCCGGAATTGCGCGTTCTGTAGTCATCGGCAAATTGTTGAACTGCAGAAAAGTGCTTCAGCGTGCAACGCGTGATCATGGTGATGAACACCAGACACCAAAATTGCGCCAAGCAGAGAGTCGTTTGCGACAGTATATACTGCGACTTAGGAACGAGATGCCGCTGGAGAAGATACGGGGAGCAGAAGGGGAAGCTACGCGATCATATTTCAGCGTATTCGATCACCTTATTACATGCCAGAAGGATAAGTTTTTCTTTCATGAGCGCAGCCGTCGGCCACCACAAGACAATGTGAACTGCCTGCTTTCGTTCGTCTATACGCTGATTGTTCACGATGTACGATCAGCTCTTGAGACTGTTGGCTTAGATCCGCAGGTTGGATTCCTGCATCGGGATCGTCCAGGCAGGCCGAGCCTGGCCTTGGACATCATGGAGGAATTTCGTCCGGCTTTTGGCGACCGACTTGTATTGTCGCTGATTAATTTACACCAGGTACAAGAAAAAAATTTTACACGCAGTGAAGCTGGTGGAGTTGCAATAACTGACAAAGCACGAAAAGACGTGCTTGTAACATATCAGAAAAGGAAACAGGATGAAGTCAAACATCAGTTTCTTGGTGAAAAAGTCAAGATCGGGCTTCTGTTTTATATCCAGGCAATGCTTCTTGCGCGATTCCTGCGCGGTGATCTTGATGGATATCCTCCATTTCTATGGAAATAGATAAGATTTGAAAGAACGAAATCGGAGAGTGAAAAATGATGGTTTTAGTGAGTTATGATGTTGAAACAAAGGATAATAGAGGACGGAGACGACTACGGCAAACTGCGAAAGCATGTCTTGATTTTGGCCAGCGTGTTCAGTATTCAGTATTTGAGTGCGACGTGGATCCTGCACAATGGATTCAATTAAAGCATCGGTTAATTAAAATTATTGATTTAGAGAAAGATAGTCTTCGTTTTTATTTTCTGGGCAGCAATTGGCGCCGTCGTGTGGAACACGTTGGTGTAAAGCCTTCTATTGATTTATTGGAGGGGCCTCTGATAGTTTAAGGGTGTTTGCGCGAACCAGAAGCATGAGTTCGTTTCCGGGCCGCTTCGCGTATTTTTTATAACATGCTCTTTGACAATTGAATACAAAAGAGACGGTGAATATTATATACAAGAAACCTCGCTGTGACAGCAGGACAATGGACAGGTTCGCAAAAATTTCTTCTTGTTCTTTACTGTACAACGACTTAAGCTTGAACAGTCGCTCCCCGCACGGGAGCGTGGATTGAAACATCTTATCGTATGATGTAGTCAACGACCCTCTTGAGTCGCTCCCCGCACGGGAGCGTGGATTGAAACTATAACCGCATGATGAAAGTACGGAACCGTCAAGTCGCTCCCCGCACGGGAGCGTGGATTGAAACGTATAATATAGCATATTCTGCGGCGTTTTTCTCACGTCGCTCCCCGCACGGGAGCGTGGATTGAAACAATCGTTACATCGCCCTCGGCATAACCGATCATTGTCGCTCCCCGCACGGGAGCGTGGATTGAAACCCTTTCTGCCCCCTGTCTACGGCCGGGAGCGCGGTCGCTCCCCGCACGGGAGCGTGGATTGAAACTCTGTGATGTTGAGCCAGTTTGTTGACCCAAAAGTCGCTCCCCGCACGGGAGCGTGGATTGAAACGTATAAACCGTGTACTGGAGCAGTGAATTTTGTCAAGTCGCTCCCCGCACGGGAGCGTGGATTGAAACCATAGTGTCGCCGGGATTGCTTTTTGTGGCTTGTGTCGCTCCCCGCACGGGAGCGTGGATTGAAACTAATGGACCCGTCAGCAAGTGTTAAGGGGTCTTTTGGTCGCTCCCCGCACGGGAGCGTGGATTGAAACTGTATTCCCGCCATCCGCACCACCGCTATCCTCATGTCGCTCCCCGCACGGGAGCGTGGATTGAAACTGTATCTTTCGCCATGTTGTTAATCCTTTGCCATGTCGCTCCCCGCACGGGAGCGTGGATTGAAACCCGTTGTGGCGGTTGCAATGTTGGTAAGCGTCACGTCGCTCCCCGCACGGGAGCGTGGATTGAA
>CAZBGF010000026.1:0-10836 GCA_964491255.1 uncultured Verrucomicrobiota bacterium | reverse complement strand
GTAATTCGAACCAGTCGATGGAGAGGTACGCTCGAAGACTCGCGACCCTCATCGCGACGTTGGGTGAACATGGTTGTAGTGGATCTCTCCAAAAATCCTTCGGAAAAGGCCTGGTATCGGCATTTTTCTCATGTTAACCAACACAGCATAAGTTAACATATGTTAACCCTTGCACTATAGGTTAACATATGTTAACTTTCTAAAACCAAGATAGGTGAGAACTATGACAACCAAGAAATACATAACAATTCCAGAGCTGGCTAAACTCATCGGTGTCAGTCGTATCGCAATCTATAAACGGGTCAAAAAGGGGCAGATCCCTGCCACAAAAGTAGGCAACACCTACGTAATTACGGACAAGACTGTCATGGAGGTCCTTGGCAGGAAAGTAACGGAGAAAGGCAAGGCGCGGATTGATGCTGCAGTTCATAGAACAGTGCATGAATATGGCGAGGTGCTGAAGCAGTTGGGTAAGGAATAATGAGAATCATTACTGTATCGGACGTAGAATACCTTGCCTTCCGGCTCGCAAAGGAGCACCTTTCTTTCAGCGAGCCAATACCTGATTTCTCTACCAGGTTTCCAAATGTACTCGAAAGCTGTGTCGTGACCCCATTTCAGAAGTTCGCCGGTAAATCACTGTACCCATCGCTGGTTGTCAAGGCTGGTATTCTTTTCTATCTCATGGTCAAGAATCACCCCTTTCAAAATGGAAACAAGAGAATTGCCATAACCACCTTGCTTATGTTCCTCCTTGGCAACAACAAATGGCTCAGGGCTGACACCCAAGAATTTTACAACTTCACGGTGTGGGTAGCACAAAGTCCAGCCCAAACCAAAGAACAGGTTGTTGAAGCCATACAGAATTTCATCAAAATTCATTTGACAAAAACTTAGTTCGCCCAACAATTGCGTCGAACTTATCGTCGCATACGCGCCGAAAGCTCACGCATCACGATATCTTGCCACGTCGCTCCTCAGGGGCAAGTGGCCACTTGGCGACGCTGTCGCCGACGTGGCAAAAACAACCTCAATCATTGCCAAGCTATTTGCCGGACACTACATTAAACCCGGAATCAATTTCAGTGCATTCTTGTAATAGATTTTTTCCAGTACACTTCCCGGAAGACCCAATCCATATATATGCCAACGAAAGCGACCGAACGTTCCGTCATAGTCCGGATAAATAAAATATTCATCACGGGTCTCCAGAAACCGGAAATAGCAACGATACATTTCAAGAGAAACCGGCATATCAGTGCCGAAAACGACCCTGTCCTGATAATGGATCAGAAACTCCCTGGAGGTATAAGGCTGACGCCCCAATTCATCAATACGAGCTGAAAAATCAATAAATACATTCGGGTTGTTATCAAGCAATCGGGAAACGGCCGCCAGATTTACAGGATAATTTGCCACATGTGCCAGCAGGAAGATCGTGTTCCGGTGTTTCTTGATAACCCGATCGCGACGTTCGAGCAACTCCTCAAACCGTGGAAATTTTAAATCCGCAAAACTCCAGCTCGGGTATTTCAGCATAGTGTCATAATGCTCATTTTCAGGAGTTACAGGCTGAAAGAAACCGCATGGGTCTGCCTGATGCATGAGTATGGGAATGCCAAGCTTTCCTGCTTCATCCCAAACAGGATCAAAACATGGATTATCAATATGAATTAAATTTCCGTTATGATCCCTGTAATGCAGCCCCAGCTCTTTCAAAATTTTCAGCCCCCGTGCTCCGCGCTTAACATGCGCGCGCAGGACATCAATGGTCCTTTCCACAAATTCGTTAGAGTCTGAAAAAAGCGGTTTGTCGATAGGCTGGGCAAACGTTGCCGTTGTAAAACCATAAAACCGGCCTGGATATACATCAGCACAGTTGTGATAAAAATCCTCGATATTCCCCTGGCCCAGAATGTACCCGCCTTTTCCCCAGGAAATAGAAACGTTTGCCGTCAAATCAGCGTAACAAACAACTCCGACCGTATCCATTACGCTAATTATGTTATTCAGATTAGACCAATCCCCCCACAGGTGATTATGAGCATCAATGACAGGATATGCCGCTCGATCCGGGATATGTTCATGATGAACGAGGTAAGTGTTTAGCGCATTCATGAATCATGACTGTTAGCTTCTAAGTTGAGCATTCTTTGACTACCTGTCTGCGTGTCCGCACAGGCAGAAACGAGTCCCTGGCCGCAGGGCGATCCCACGGGCAGGCAAACAATTGTTCGGCAGATTTGACAAAAGGGGTTATTGTCGATGAAGAGGATATCATTTTGCAATCATTCTTTCCCTATAACAATCCAGTCTATCCTGTTTATCCTGTCAAAAAAAATCAAATATCTTGGTTGTTTTCATCATTCCTAAACCCGCGATTAAGGGTTTTAAGGAAACCGTTTGTAAGATCACGGCGGATATGTGTAAATCCTGCCGGATGCCACGTTTTCGGAGTCAACATTTTCGCCAGATTACGCGACAGCCGCATTTCAGCGTTTATAGCCCAGCCTGATGCTTCAAGAAGACTGCTGAGATTGCGTTTATACAGCTTGTAATCTGCAATCAGGATAATGGGAACCATCACAATAGCCAACACGATCAAGACAGTGACCGCAACACTATGCCATTGCAAACTGGACAGTGTTTTGGCAATGAATGCAAAGGATGAACCAAGCGCCGCAATAGCGATACTGCCGGTAAGAACCCATTCACGGGGACTAGCAGACTTTTTTGGTCCGACTGCACCTGGATGACTGATTCCTTCCTTTAAACCGGATTCCACCCGTCCCATTCCTTTAGAAAGCGTGCTGTCGAGCTGTTTCTCCGTGCCCCCAACTATTTTTTCAAAAGAACCGGAAACCACCTGTCCAAGACGACGGAACGGCTTCATAATTGCCTGCTGAAGGCTGACCGGATTATCTATAACCTTGACGATCCGCGTATCCCATTCACGTTCATCTCGATCAAACAAGACGCCCCTGCGTTCAACACCCAGTCGTCGGACTGTAAGCGCTGTCACCGGGGTTGCGATAAAAAACTTTTCTTCGGGCTTTGAACCGGTTACCTCTGAATACATGAGATAAATCCCTGAATTCTTAGCAATGAGACTATGAACGCCAGGATCCTTGACGAGAATATTCATGTTAAACACGCGCCCGCTAATAACCAGGCGCCCCATCTCAAACATCGCGCGCTTATGGGGATCGTAAAGGTTGTTGAAATTAATAAAGTTATTGCACAGCTCCAAAAAAAGACTTTGAAGGAGAATCAAATATTCCAAATCCTGGACCGCGGACATTTCTTTGCCGATCTCCATATCCATGGCAATCATTTTGCGGATACTGTCTGAGAAATCATTGTCCAGGTAGGCTCGTAATTTTTCCGGCCCCAGTTTTTCCACTTCACTGCCTGATTTTGACTTCAACCAGTCTTCATAAGCGGAAAATTCTGAGTTGATTCGAACCCATTCTGCTTCACCCAATCGTCCGTGCTCCAATTCAGAACCAAGAATCAACGAGATAACCTTTGATTCCATAGCCTGTAGACGTTCTCGAAACTCAGGACTTAGGTCACCGTGTAAATCCAATATTCCATCGGGATTCGGCCTGGCCAATGGCGCGGATGACATATATTCGTCAATTTCATCCATATCGCCAAGAATGTCAACAGGAACTGCGGCATCAGGCGTGGACCGATCAAGCATGCGGTTCAACGCACTCAGCCGGCAAAGACGAAAATACTTATTTACAGGACCACGAAGCTGGCTGAGAAGTTTATATCCGTCTGATGTCGCATCGCCAAGCGGGAAGAGTTTACCGTCATTATCTTTAGCGCTTTTTTTCCATGCGAGCAATTTTCCGGCACTGTTCAAAAAAGCATCCAGTTTATTCTGATCAACCCCCGGATTACCGTTAACATCAGGGACAGAACCCATTGTGACCGCAATATCGCTGATAAATTCCTTGAGCTTGTCATCCTCGATACTGTTATCCAAAGGAATCACGCCATTCCCGCCATAGAAACCATCAGCACAACAGTTCTTATTACTACGAACCTCGTTAAGAGAAATAGATTTGACATCAGACTTCTTCAGGTTTTGAAGAATGCGGCGGGCTGTTACCAGTATCTGATGCCCCTCAGGAGTAGCATCGTGAATATGATCTATACGGAGAACATCAGACTGCGCGGTAATACCATCCAAACAGACTAATCGTTTCTGTAACCATTCCAGCGTGCGGCGCACATCAGCACTGAGAATGCGCCCGTCACAGTCCTGATCCAGAAATTCCAGCAGTTTCGGATCGCACTGAAGCTGGTGTAGAGGAGCGCTGGTCGCCATCCAGAACGGCTCATCCAACATTGGAATCGCCTTTAAATCATCAGCCGTCTCCAATCGAAGCTGATAAGTACCGCTATAGTTGACAAATTGGAATCCTGATTTTTTCACTTTGTGCCTTTGCGCCTACCCTATATTGAGCTTACTCGAAAAGAATGAAGAGAAAGTTTTGACAGAATGAACAGAATTTTCTTTGCTTTTCTCCCATATTATTTTGTCCATTTTGTTAATTCTGTCAAAATTCTTAAAAACTTCGCGTTCTTCTGTGAAAGAAATCCTTGGCCGGCCTGAACTCCGGATCGGGCAAGGCAAAGACTTTTCGGATTCTCACATCGCTTACGCAAGTGACGCGGCGATATTAGAATTTCGAATTCAACTGTTAAAACATATTGGAGAAACCACAGATTTCACTGATTATTATAAAAAATAATAAATAGCAATCTGTGGTTAAATTCTTTTCTTAGCGCCTTTGCGATCTTCTGTTTTCAGCCTCTGCTGTGCCTCTGTGCCTTTGTGCCTACCTTACAGCAGTTACGTTTAGCCGCTTCACTCTGACGTTAAAGCATGGGATTCGGGTTCAACAGCGCATTCCGAATTTTGTCCGATCGGATTGACATCATAATCAGCGGCAGACTGCTCAGCATTGTGCGTATCAGTCGTCGATGCCGGACACAACAAAAAAGCATTGATATAACCCGCATTCATAAAATCGTTAAAAGCGGTAACATCATCAGGCCATGCCCAGCCTTCCTTTTTATTTTGTTCAACAGCGTACATTTCTTTGGCGGATTCAATCATGCGAAGATTATTGATGCATTCGTTTTTTCCTGCCGAAATTTTAGCTTTCATAAATGATGGAATGGCTATGGCAGCCATTATCGGAATCATGACCACAAGAAAGGCAATCCCGACGTATCCCATAATTAATCCTGCCAGGGCCATTCCTTCCCCCCGGAGAATCCCTCCCGACTTCCGAATGCGACTTTTCGCCATATGCCCGCAAATGACAGCTGGTATCGCGGTAACCGGACCCGTACAAGCCAACCCCAGTATCCCGAACACTAAACTGACAACTGCCAATGCGGAATTTTTTCCGGGCAAAGAACCGTCTTTAACATTCGACGCTTCAGCCCCGCCGCTGTTCCCTGATTGCGCGCTAAATGATGGAGGAGGAGGGGAAAATGAAGTTTCCCTTTCGTGTTGTTTAGCAGAGCCCGGTATTTGAATCGTTTCAGAGCACTGTGGACACTGCATTGTCTTACCAAGGACTGCTTCTTCTACAACAATAGAAACGCCGCACTTCGAACACTTAAATGTTATTTCACTCATATACCCCTCCTGTTTTTCGCGTTTGTAATAATATTAAAAAGGAATTAATGATACCGCATTCGCGTGAAAAACTCAATACCTTTTATCATATACTTTAGAATTAGAGCCTATCCGCCCCGAACGTTCGGAGAACCGCGGATTGCGTGGATAATGCGGATAAGAATGAATGTAGTGACTGTCACTTGGGTGTTGGGCAACGCATCTACTTTGCAATTTTGAGGATTTGCTTAAACTGCTCACCTTCTGCTGACTTGAGCAATTCAAACAAAGCCATCTCTGTACTCGTCAAACTCACGCCGCCATCTCTCATCTTCTGCAGGGCTACACTCCTGTTCTCCGGCGTTCTTGAAGATACAGCGTCCGTCACAACTTCGACTTCATAACCTGAGCCAATCAAATCTACGGCTGTTTGGTATACGCAAACATGCGCTTCAATTCCCGTAATCAAAACCTGATTGCGACCCGCAACTTTCAGAGCCTGCATAAAGGACTCGTTCCGGCAGCAACTGAAACTTAATTTACGAATTGGCTTAATACCGACCAACAGATCGGCGACCTCAGGAATTGTTGACCCCAGACCTTTGGGATTCTGCTCAACCCACAGGACCGGAATTTCCAGGACCTGAATTCCTTTGATAATTTTCTGCAGGTTCTCAAACAGCGCCTGCTTTCCGTGCATCAAGCTCGCCAGTCTGCCCTGAACATCAATAACTATCAGAACCGTGTTTTCAGGCTTTAACATAATCTTCCTCCTTTTCACCGACATAGAATTCAACGCCCTTCGGGCGGACTTTTTAAACAGAAGATCGCAAAGATCGCGAAGGAAAAGAATGGTACTTAATCCTGACTGCCCGAGCAGCGACGAGTGCAGCTCGGAGACGGCCAGGGACCCGCTCCCTTTAAGATCATTCGTTTAATCCCTCTTTTCAGGATCAACTCATGAAAATTCATGATTAAACCTATAGGTGCATCCATCAGTTTCATATAACTCATTAACTTTGCTTTGTGTATAGGCAGAACTACTTCAACAGCTTTCAGTTCCATGATCAGACAACGATCTACATATACGTCAAGCCTCAAAGGTTCATCGAATGTGAACCCTTTGTATTCAACACGAACTAACACCTGATTCTCGGCTGGAATACCGCGAAGCTCCAACTCACGCATCAGACATTTCTCATAAATCGATTCAAGGAGCCCGGAACCTTTTATTCTATGGACTTCAATGGCTACCGCAATAACTTTGGAACTCCACTCATTTGCTCTCTTATAATCCGGATGCATCTTTTCCCTCTCAATCTTTGCGATCTTTGCGATCTTCTGTTTAAATGATTCTTAGAAAATATAAATTCCTAAGGGTGAACTTATTCCCAACCAGATCATACTTGGGATCGTTTATTTCATTCACCATCCGAACCGAAGTATTACATAATACCATAGCGGAACAGTTAAAAGACTACAGAGCATTGAATAAAAAATAGTCCGTGCGCCCAACAGAACATCACCCCCAAACCGCCCGATGAAAATACTACAGGTAACAGCGACCGGCATGCAGGCAATTAAATATCCCGTCACTCGCGGAACATCGGGAATAATCACCCCGAATAATCGCTCAACAGACAGTACAATAGCAATCGTAATCATTGGAGCTAACACCAGTCTCGATAGAATCACGACGAATAGCTGACGCGTTGGAGCATGATCTGCTAATGTCAATTCACCCAACTGGGCTCCTATGATCAGGAGTGACAGCGGAATTGTCAAACTGCCCAGCATGACAAGCGCATTAACCACAGCACCTGCCACCAGATGAATAACGGGTGCATTATCCGGCTGAATCATCTCGATGGTTCGCGCGGCAGGACACAACAACGCAAGAACAATACCAGCCACTGTTGCCAAAATACCCGGATTAACAATCAATTTTTTTACGGACGAAACATCGTTATTTAATCCTCTAAGCGTCCAGACCCCTACAGTCCACAACATGAGCGTAGCACCAACGTTATACAATAAAACAGAGCGAACACCTTCATCACCAAACAATCCTTCAACAATCGGTAAAGGTAAAAAAATCCAATTTGGAACCATCACCAGGAAAACAGCTGTAGCCATTTTCCTGTTTTTACGAAACAGAGGCGAGACCAACCCTGCAACTAACCTTGCCAGAAGAATAATCACCGCTCCCAGCAATGGAACAAACCCATTTGTCCACAACACATCCGGACTCATGGTCCTAAGCATCGAGGTGAATGCCATGGCGGGAAAAACCATATCCACAAGCAAACGGCTCAGTATCCGTGTAGTCTCTTTGTTCAAACCGGCATACCGCCGAGCAACCAATCCAAGGGACATGACAAGGAACATCGAGGCGATTTTCAATAGAACAATCAAAAAATCCGTCATTGAAACTCCTGAAAAAAGTTCAAATTATCTGTAAATATTCAGTGAACCGCGGATCACGCAGATTGGCTCGGATTAAAATAAGTTGAAAGTTGTAAGTGAAAAGTTATAACTTTTAATAATACACACGCCATAGGGAAAGACCTTCTGGAGCAGCAGTGGGAACCCGCGCTGTCCGTTTCCTTGAAAGCAATAATGCTTTCGCTTCGTCAGGAGAAACAGCGCCTTCCCCTACCCTGATAAGAAATCCGACAATACTCCTGACCATTTTATAAAGAAAACCATCACCTCGCGCTGTAATCAGGATTTCACTACCCCGGCGTTTGACTGTCAACGCCATTAAGTGTCGGACGGTACTGTCTACGTACCGGTTGGGATTCGCGGTGAATGAGGCGAAATCCCGGCGACCGACAAGAAACGAGGCGGCGCGTCGCATCGTTTCCACGTTCAACGGATCCTTTATATGAGTACGATAAAGCCTGAGAAAAGGTGGGATAATTTCGCCATTCCAGATAAAATACCGATATTCCTTGCTCTTAGCGCTTCGGCGGGCGTGAAAACAGCATGGAACCATAGTGACTTTAAGAACCCGTACATCAGGGCTCAGTAATGCATTCAGCGCACGGCAAACATCATGGCTGGTCCATTCGGCGCTCAAATCAACATGAGCTACCTGCCTGGCCGCATGAACGCCATGATCAGTGCGGCCACTTCCGTGAATTTTCACGCGTTTACCAGTGAATGTAAAAAAAGCAGATTCCAATTCACCCTGAACCGTTCTGGTCGCCGGTTGAACCTGCCACCCGAAATACGCGGTTCCGTCATAAGCAATAATTAATTTATATCTGTGCATCGAGATAACTCTGGAGAACGATCTGTGCAGCTATTTTGTCAATCACCATTTTACGCCGGGACCGCCGAACATCAGCATCAATCAGGATGCGTTCTGCCAATCGACTGCTCAAACGTTCATCCCAGAATTCAACGGGAAGGGAAAGGTATTTGCTGATATGTTCAGCAAACCGAACTGCACTATTTGCCGAGTGTCCCTTTGTCCCATTCATGTTTATCGGCATACCAACAATAATTTTTTCCACATTCTTTTCCCTGCATACCCGCTGAATTTCAGAGAGAACCTGGCGACGATTCTGAACATGGATAACGCATAACGGCATGGCAATTATTCCGACTTCATCGCTCACCGCGACGCCGATTCTCCGCTCTCCATAATCGAGTCCAAGTGTTCTAGTCATAAGTCATACCACATTCGAATCCGGCAGTTGCCGAATAACCGCGGATTACGCCTGCCCGCAGTGCTACAGCGTTGCAGGCGGGCGGATTTTCGCGGATAAAGATCAAGAATTTCGTGCTCAGCTATTAAAACATAACTACGAAAGGCGCGAAAGTTCCATGACCGCAGGGCGGCTCCACGGGCAGGCAATCTCTTTTTCGTGTGTTTCGCGTATTTCGTAGTTAAAAACATCCTTTTCGTATAAGCTCTCGCCAACGTTTACAGGACATCGTCATAACATCCCTTTTGATTCAACAATTTGACCATATTTTTCACGTTCTGCACCCGGTTTTTAGGACAGACCAGAGTAACGGTTCCCGCTTGAACAACCACCATGTTCTCAACGCCGATTAACGCAACCAAGCCATCACGGGTCACAGCAATATTGCCAGATGAATCCAGGCTTTCAACCTTGCCGATAATCACATTGCCGTTTTCATCACTGTCAAAATGATTTACAAGCGCTGCCCAGGAGCCAACATCATCCCAGGCAAAAGTCCCCTTTGCCATAATGATATTATCGGCTTTTTCCATAAGCGCATAATCCACGGAAATTTTCTCCAGATTATCATAGATGGATTTCAACACATCATGAAATCGCGCAGTCCCTATTGCCGGCTCTATCCGTCTCATCATATCAGCCAACAATGGACAATGTGTCTCCAAAGAACGTTGAATCGTTTTGACAGACCAGACAAACATTCCTGAATTCCAGAAAAATGTACCTGCCTTAACATATTGCTTCGCCGTATCAAGATCAGGCTTCTCAACAAACCGTTTGACTCTGAAACATTCCATAAGACCATCCTGAGTGAGATGATCGCCTGCTTCAATATATCCAAACCCGGTGCTCGGAAAGGCAGGTTTAATTCCAATTGTCATTAATACATCTGAAGAAACAACCTGTTCCAATGCTTGTTTCAGCGTATTAAGAAAAACCGGGATGTCGCCAATAACATGGTCAGCGGTAAGCACACAAAAAGCGCCTTGCGGATCCCTGTTTTTCACAAGTGCGGCACCTAAGGCAACAGCCGCCGCTGTATCACGGCCAACCGGCTCGCCAATCACATTCTCCTTTGGCAAAGCAGGCAACACATCGCAAGTAGCATCCTTTAATTCGGCGCTGGTTATGACCAGGATACGTTCAGGTGGAATCAGAGTATCCAGCCGTTCAACAGCAGCGGTAATCATAGGACGCTTTTCAACAAGAGATAACAATTGCTTCGGTTTTCGCCTGGTGCTCATGGGCCAGAAACGTTCCCCACGCCCACCAGCCAATATAACCGCATATTGCGATTTGTTATTTAATGAATTGTCAATTTTTGACTGCTTGTTATTCATTTATGTTTTCCTCTAATCGAAAGTTTTATTTTTTTCTTTATTGATTATCTACTCAGGCACAAAGTGACAAAGGCACAGAGGCACAAAGTTTTTAAGAATTAAGAATTTTAGACAGCCTGCCCGTGGGACCGCC
>CAZBGF010000025.1:9454-11137 GCA_964491255.1 uncultured Verrucomicrobiota bacterium | reverse complement strand
TCCCAGGTTGATCGGCTGATTTGTGTTGTCATCAATGGACACGATTTTTTTTGCCTGTAAAATACTGGGCCCCTGAATGCCGGTTGACCGTGCTCCCAGCTTAATTAGAGTTTCCACGATTTCAGGATTAACTTCGTGATTCAGCACCTCTTCTACAAGATGAATGGTTTGATCATCCGTAACGCGCAACCCTTTAACAAATGCCGGACGAATCCCCTTTTCATTCATTTTTCGTGAAATGGCTTTACCGCCACCGTGTACAACCACCGGTTTTAACCCCACACATTCCATAAAAGCAGTATCGGCAAGAATGCTGTCATGACAGGTTTTATTCTCCATGGCGCTTCCGCCGAATTTGATAACAACGATTTCACCACGGAATTTTTGAATATACGGCATGGCTTCAACCAGCACATCCGCTTTTTCTATAACTGTTTTCATGGCGTTTCTAATAAGCGTATCTCGTGAAGTGTATCTCGTGTCTCGCTTCACGAATAATTCGTTTACGTCATATACGACGAATTAATGCGGACATATTCCTCACTGCAGTCACAGGTATACACGGTATAGGTTGATTTGCCAAGATGCAGATCAACAGTGATTGAGAACTTATGTTTGGATAAAACATCATGTAAAACAGTGTGGGAAAGATGAAACGATTGTCCATGACGCACAGCCTGTTGATCATTGTAAAAAATATCAATCAGTTCCGGCTGAATTTCAACACCGGCGTAACCCACAGCGCAAAGAACGCGTCCCCAGTTTGGGTCCCCGCCAAACCAGGAGGTTTTAACGAGAAGCGATCCGGCGATGGCTCTCGCAATTTTCTCGGCAGACCGTTTCCCGCGAGCGCCTTTTACCGTAATGGCAACCAGTTTAGTGGCGCCTTCGCCATCCTTGACGATGGCCAGGGCCAGCTGGCGTGTTATCTCATTAACGGTTGAACAGAATGTTTTCCAGTCTGGATGCATGGCGTCAAGACTGGTGTTTCCCGCCAGGCCATTGGCCATGAATAGAACCGTATCGTTCGTGCTTTGATCGCCATCTACGGTAATTTGGTTGAAACTTTGTTCAACAGTTTTTAAAAGACACGTTTGAAGTGATTTTGCCCTGATATTCGCATCCGTGGTCAGAAATACCAATAATGTAGCCATATCCGGATTGATCATGCCAGAGCCTTTCGCGATTCCTGTGATCGTGACAGGCTTTCTGTCGATCTCCATTTGAATCGTAATTTGCTTAGGCCGCGTATCAGTGGTCATAATAGCTGATGCTGCGTCAGACAATCCGTTTCTGGAAAGGCTTTTAACTGCGATGGGTATATTTTGTTTAATGATGGCCATTGGCATTGGTATTCCAATGGTTCCGGTGGAACAGACGAAAACCATCTGTGATTCAATATGGAGAAGTTCAGCAGTAAGTCGAGCCATCTCTTCAGCATCAGTTTTTCCCTGACGCCCGACGCAGGCATTGGCATTCCCGCTGTTGATGACGATTGCCCGGGCAGAATGACCTGTCAGATGTTTTCTACAAAGAAGCACTGGCGCGGCTTGAATGCGGTTGGTTGTAAACACGCCGGCAATAGAAGCGGGCACATCAGATACAATAAGAGCAAGATCTTTTTTTTTCTTTTTGATTCCAGCGTGAATTCCAGCAGCCGTGAATCCGCGCGGTAAGGTTATG
>CAZBGF010000025.1:0-9354 GCA_964491255.1 uncultured Verrucomicrobiota bacterium | reverse complement strand
GTTTATCGCTTTGAGAATTGGAAACGTTTGCGTGCTCCCGGTTGTCCGGGTTTTTTTCGTTCTCGAGTTCGGGAATCACGTGTGAGAAAACCACTGTTTTTCAAAACTTCTTTGAAAGACCCATCAGCCTGTACAAGCGCGCGGGCAATGCTGTGACGCAGAGCGCCAGCTTGACCGACAATTCCACCGCCTGAGAGTTTTGTCTTAATGTTAAAAGATGTGTCGGTTTTTGTTAATTGAAGAGGTTGCAGAATAAAGTTCCGGATAGGCTGGGCAGTAAAATAGTCCTTGAAATCCCGGCCGTTTACTTTCATCAGACCCGTTCCTTTGGTTAACCGAACAGCAGCAATAGATTTTTTCCTTCGCCCTGTTGCTGTAAATTCTGCTTCTTTCTTGTTAGACACGTTAATGTCTCCTTTCTGAAGTGAACTAAAGTTTTTCTGACCGACGCTCCCTTGCCACCGCGTCACTCGCTTGCACTCGCAAGCGGCTGGCAGGTCGGTTCCTCGGGCAGGCACTTATAACTTACAACTTATAACTTACAACTTTTTTATCACAGATCCAACGGCTGTGGGTTTTGAGCTTCATGAGGATGCTGATCTCCTCTATACACTTTCAGCCGCTTAATGACTTCTCGCATTAGACGGTTCTTTGGAAGCATGCGTCTGACTGCGTCATAAATCATTCGCTCGGGGTTGGATTCCCTGATTACCGAAGCTTTGGTTTTTTTCAGCCCTCCACGATACCCGGAATAATTCATATATATTTTTTGATCTTCCTTTTTCCCCGTCAGCTTAACTTTACCGGCGTTGATGACGATCACGTAATCGCCGGTATCGATATGAGGGGTAAAGATTGGCTTGTTTTTACCTCTGATGGTATTTGCGATTTTAACCGCCAGCCGGCCCAATACTTTGTCCGTGGCATTGACTAAATACCATGTGTGTTGGATATCAGTCTCTTTTGGTATTGTTGTTTTCATAAAACACCTTTCAAATAAATATAAAATTTATGTCATCAACGTGTCTGTGTCAATGGAAAAATTTAATAAATTTTGACAAACGTTTTTTGCTTTGCATCTGATAAAACAATGATATAATTAATTCACTATGTTAGATATCAATATCAGCAAGTTGACTGATAAGTTCAAGAGCATAACCAATAAAAAATTACAGGACCTTGTCTCAGTGGATTTTGACGCGGCAGGTGTTAATTGTGTCCGTATGAGGAAAACAGGTGACAATGTTTCCGTGACTGCAGCGGATGTGCTTCCCGCTGTTGATATTGGCATGGATTCCGCACGAGCGGTGGAAACAGGGGCTTCGTTTTCTTTGCCGAGAAATCTTATTGCCCGTTATGTCTCGATCTGTATTCCTGCCGATAATGCAATTGTCAAATTGTTGAATCTGCCGGGTGGGTTTAACAGCGATAATGAGGAGCAAATCAGGGGACTCATGGGAATCGAAAAAGAAAATCGTCGGATTGGATACCGGATGGTCAACGAGGGGCATGGACGATCCGAAACCAAAATGCTGACGGTAGCCATTCCAGAGGCACAGGCTCAAGCGGCTTGCGCCATGTTCCCGTACGGGTTGCCTGCTCCCATGTCTATGGAAACGGCCGGTCTGGCAGTTTTGACGGCTTTTTTTTATAGTACTGTTCAAAACAATCCGGACGATGCCATTGGAATCATCGGATGCAGTGCCCGAAACACTTTTATTGCTTTTTTCTTTAAAAAAGAATTGGCGTTGATTCGGAAGTTTGATTTCGGAACATATCATCTTCTCGATACCATTCAGCAGAGTCTGGGTGTTGATCGAGAAACAGCATTGGATGTTATGGCGGATAATTCTTTTGATATTTCTCAGTTAATCAAAGAAGTGTCAGGTCCGTTTATCAAACAGTTGGTGATTTCCAAAGATTTCGTGGAACGCCGCGAGGATTGTCATATTCTCAAGGTTTTTGTTCCTGGCGAAACAAGGGTATCTCATGATTGGTTGAATGAAGTTAAATCGGCTTTGGGCGTGGATGTTGATTTTTGGAATCCCCTTGAGGGATTGACAGTAGCCCCAAATGCTTTTCCAAAAAAGTATGAAAATCAACTGTCAAGATTTTCGGCGGCTGTCGGATCTGGGCTCGGATCGTTTGAGGAAAACGAATAGGGAGTTGTGAGTTAAAAGTGTAAAGTGCCTAAAGTGAGCTAAAGTTATAGGGGAAGTTAAAAGTTATAAGTGAGCTAAAGTGACTAAAGTTATAAGAAAGAAACTTTAGCTCACTTTAGTTCACTTTAGGCACTTTAGATCACTTCTATACATATCATGAATTTTCAAATCAATATGCTTTTAGATTCTGAACGCCGCAGTGGCAGTAATATTAGCCAGAAGTTTATTATCCGAATGATAGCGGCCATTGTTCCGGTTCTTCTCATTGTTGTTATGATTCCTTTGTTGTTGGCGGCACGGTCAGCCAGGAAGAGCAGGCTTATTGCGGAGAGAGAGAAGAAACAAAGCAAGTCGGTCCACAAAACGGTCATGAATCTGAAAAGAGAATTAAATGATTTACAGAATATGTTGAATCAAATCGAAGGCTGGCGTGAATCACGTGTCAACGGGCATCAGATGCTTACAGGCCTTCAAATGATAGTTCCGGAGAACATTCAATTGACAAGATTAACGTTCGCTGAAAATATTGGGTCAGTGGATAATAATATTCCTGTCCGTAAAGCCAATATGTATATCAAAGGGAGAGTAGTCGGAAAGAATGCGGAACAGAAAGTTCAACAGTTCGAGCATGACCTGAAAGCAAGTCCACCTTTTGACTTGCTCATGGAGGATGTGAATGTACGTCGTTTTGCAGCTTCGGGCAGTGAAGACGAAAGGGATGTTCGTGTGTTTGATATTGAATGCAGTTTTAAGCAAAGAAAGGTCAAAAGTCAGAAGACGGAGGTCAAAGGTCAGCCTGCCCGTGGAGCCGCCCTGCGGACGGGAAAATAACTGACCACAATTGTATCATGCAGAAATCAAAGCAACAGATTCAGATCATGGTTCTAGGGGCTATCGTTGGATGTGGAGCCGTATTTGCTGTTATTTATTTTGTGATATCGCCGGTTTTATCGAGTTGGAAAGCAAATGTTTCGCAAACGAAAGAGATTCATGCGGAATTAGATGATATACGGGAAGTGATTCGAAGCAGACCGGATATTATACAGCAGATTGATGGAGTTCAGGAAACGATAAAACAATTGTCCAAACATATTTCTTTGCCTCAGCTTGGAAATTATCTGCTGGAGATGGAAGAGACAATCCGTGTATGTTCCTCTATTGATGATATGGATGTTGAAATCAACGACATTATGGATAATGATGTTCTGACCCTGCCAGGGAAAGAAAATACATTCAAGGTATACCGGGTAAGAGTAACTGCAATTGCGGGTTTGCATGACCTGGTTAAGTTTTTTGATCATATAGAGACAAGTTGTTCATACGTCTCTGTTTCCGGCCTGACTATTTTGCCTTCTCAGGAGGATCCTGAACATCATCATATAAGTTTTATCGTTGGTTGGCTGATTTGGTCGGATTTGGAAAAACGGCCAGCGTTTCTTTTGGAGGCAAACGAATAATGAATCGGTTTTTCATAATGTTTTCAATGATGGCATTCATTATATGTTTTATACTGGTGTCAACAAGAAGTGTGGCTGCAATTGATACAAACGCAGCGCCATCTGAGACTGCTGTAAAGGATTCGGTCGCAATTGATGCAAATAAAGAACTTCGGGATCCATTCTGGCCAATTGGTTATAGGAAAAAGCTGGTTGAGACGAAACTTGAGGCGCAACAAGAGGTGACAGTCGATGAATGGGATAAAGCAAGGTCATTAATTCGAGTTGGCGGTATGCTTAAAATGGGTAAAAAATATTATGCAACTATAAATGGAATGATGGTCAAGGCTGGAGATGTAATTGCTATAGAAATTGATAAGAAAAAATTTAAGTTCATAATTCACTCTATAAATATGAATGGTGTTAAGTTCAAGAAGATCGAGCGATAAACTCTTTTTTCTTGTAACTTCAGCTCTTTATGTTATCATTTTTTGAGTTTTTGAATGAATGAGGTGAAGTTCAGGTAAATATTCAGTAAATCACGTGTCGACACAATCGCCCCGAATGTTCGGGTCGGGTTTGGAATACTACTTCTACAAAATGTATTTTGTAAAAATCTATGAATTAGATGAGAGTGGAGGTTATTTATGCAGAAATTAAATATCAGCAAGTATATTGCGCCTGTGGTTTTATGCTTTGTCGTTATACTGATGTTTAGCGGATGTGAAAGCGATACAAATGAAGATTCCAGCGGGGCTGACGCTTATTTTGACGCTAATCCATATTCATCGGAACCTCGGCCAGAGCCTGGTGCGGCGGATGTGGCAATTATACCGTCATTAGCAACCATCAGCATTGTAGGTGAATCGGTTTTATTTACAGGAAGTGGCGGGGTCGAACCCTATACATGGAGTGTTGCAAATTCGGTGTATGGACATCTCGAAGTAGCCGGCGGGGTCGATGTGCGTTATATTTGCGATCAAGTCGGGAATAATGACATAACGCTAACGGATAAGGATGGACGCTATGCAGTAGCATACATTACTCCTGTACAGGATGATATGACCATGTCGCCAGTAGCTGTTGAGCTTGCCGAGGCGTATTACGCTTCTTTCTCAGTGAGTGGAGGAACACCGCCTTATATATGGACATCGGGTAATGTCAGTCTCGGAACTATTTCTTATTCCGCTGACACCAGTTATATTGCTGCGTATACTGCTGTTGTAGGCGCCTATGGCGTCAATGTGATAACAGTCAGAGACAGAGAGGGACGAACTGTTTCAGCAACAGTTACACAGTCGACGGCAGAAGAATAAGGATTAAACTATGAGAAAACAAAAATGGTTTCCGGTTTTTCTATCGATTGCCGCTATGTCAATATTGGTTGCGTCAAACGCGTTCGCTGATGACGATGCTTCCAATACAAATCGTATGCTTCCCGCTTTGGAGAAAACAAACCAGGAAAAAAACAATGACGAAAGTGTTATTGCCGACCAGAGTATGGTTGCCGATAAAAGCGCGGTTGCCGATCAGAAAGAATCTGCCGGTCCGGGCGAGGATCCGAGTCAAAAGGTGGTGGTGGATTCCAGTGTAATTGCAGGCCGGAATGTTATTGCGAACCAGAAAGATGTGGCAAAAGGACTTTCCGAAGAAGGCGATAAAGAACCAGGTGAAATCGAGAAGCCTGAAACCAAAGAAGACGCGTTTTTCTCCTTGCTGCCGTCAGAAAAAACAGAAGCCGTTGAAGCAGGCGAGGAAGTTGAGAAGCCTACAGGCGTTACAACTAATCTTATTTCCATTTCATTTGATCGCGTTCCTGTCCCTGATGTTGTGGATATGTTTTCCCGCATTTCCGGCGCCAATATTATTGTTGCGGGAACTTTTACTAACCTGTTCGTGACAGCTAATTTGAAAAATGTTGAATGGAACTCCGCCTTGAATCTTGTGCTGGGGTCTGTGAATTTATCTACGATTAAAGATCCGTCAGGGATCATTATGGTTGTCACCTCTGAGATGTACCAGGAAAAGCTTAAGCAGATTGAAGAGACAAAGCCGCTGGTGACCAGGGTGTTCAAAGCGCAATATTTGAATGCGGTGGATTTGGTTGAGCAGATCAAAAAAATGAAGATCCTTTCGCAGAGAGGTTCGATCATCACCAGTCAGAGCAAAGAACAGCATACGTCCTATCTGAAATCATCATTACTGGGGACTGAAACAATTCAAAACCCGAGTATTACCACCGAAATCATCATTACAGATATCAAAGAATATGTTAATAAAGTAGGACGTCTCATTAAACAACTGGATAAACGGGAGCCCCAGGTTTTTATTGAAGCCCGAATTATTGATGTAGTGTCCAGTGATAGTAAAAAGCTTGGATTCGACTGGAAAATGCTGGATAGTTTTGGGGTTTCGGCTGGTTTGCGTGACGTGAAATGGTCGTGGTCCGACAGCCATTCAGTTGATAATACGAAAGCTAACAAGGACTCTCTATATGACAACCGAGCTTATAACGACAATATAAATCTGCAGTATGACCTTGACGGCAATCGTTATGAAGAAAGCACTACCACATATGAGGAATCACCGCCGGATTCAGGTAATTGGGTAGCCCGTACGGCTATCACGCCTACACGCAGTATCAAAGATACGATTAGCCAAGGCCGCGATATCACCTCGGATTATTCAGACACTGTCGCAGATACGCTTGCAGAAGGCAAAACGGCCAGCGCCATTCTAACTGCGTCTGATGTTTCCCTCTTTCTCAGCGCGTTAGAACAAACAACCGACGCGGACATGATTTCCCATCCTTTGATTATTGTTGGCAACAGAGTAGAGGCCAAAATTCATGTTGGGGAACGGTATCCAACGGTTTTTTCCGAAAAAGGAGTTGATAAGTCAGGCGGTGCTATAACAGACACTTATTCAGAGAAGGTCGAATGGAATGATTTAGGTTTAACTCTCTGGGTGATTCCGGAAATTGATCTGAAAGTTGATATGGTGCGTCTCTCGGTCAGTCCACAGATGAGCTCATGGATCAAGGATGTCACAACTCCACAGGGTTCTGTGTTTCCGGTTATCAGCACGCGCCATCTGTCTACCAGGGTAAATGTTCCCAGTAAACATACGGTGGTGATTGGCGGACTGATTGAAAATAAAAAAGGGAAAATCGAAAGACGGGTTCCATTTTTAGGAGATATTCCTCTGCTGGGTCTGTTATTCAGATATACTGAGGATATCGATGAGAAACACAATTTGATTATTATGATGACGGTAACAATTCTGGACGAAGATGCTCCTTTAACCGGTATGGAAGGCATGGGCATGCAGATAGTGGAAAAATTTGAAAAGATTCCTTTGTCTCCAAAAGAAGCGGTGGCGCCTGTTGACGTCATGTCAACAAATGTCGCTGAGCAGGCATCTACCGTGACAGCCGAAGTGTCCTCGCCGGAGACTCCTACTGATGAAGAGAAAGAGACGCCTGCCGCAGAACTTCCTGCAGAATAACTTCAAAGCATAGTAATTTTCGCGTCGGCCCCGCGCAAAGCCGAGGGGCCAAGCGACCACTTATCCCGATGAAAATCGGGATGACGTGGCAAAAAGGTAGGGACGGACAGCCTGTCCGTCCGTAGTTACGGAAGAACGGCGCAACAGGCTGTTGCGCCCTACCATAGGAAACAAAGTTGTCCGGCGGTAGCCGGACCTAACTTAACTGAACTGTATTCTATGACTTTCCTTCCAAAAAGTGTGTGGCGTTATGCTGTTCTGATCGTGATTCTATTCGCGATTGTGGCTGTGGCATCGAACTCGATTATTACCCACATTGAGAATAACATCCCGGATCCACAATATGAACAGATCATACAGCAGATAACTGTCGGGGTTTGGACCTTGACCCTGGGAGTGCTGTTTTTAGCTGGAGCATTAGGGCTCTGGGCAATTCGGTCTTCATCAGAAATTGAGAGTTGTCTCAGGATTGGGCGGTTTGTGGATGCCATGGATTACCTGAACGATGGTTTATTGGTGCTGGATAAAACCGGTCGAGTTATGGGTTCAAATCCATCAATTAAGCAATTGACGCATCAAACAATTACGGAACAGGTAACGTTAACTCTCCGGGAAATTTTTCCGTCTTTGACAGCTCAAGATAATGATTATCTTATGAAGTCTGGCCAGACTCGGGAAATTGAACGGGATTGTGTATATCCCAATGGATTGAGAACTCTACGATTTCGCTCTCAGCTTTCAGAAAATGTTATCTTGGTTTTCGTGAGCGATGTTACGACTATGCGATCTGAGCAAATCATACAGAGGCAAACTGCCCAGATCCAGCTGGTCGGACGTATAGCAAGTGGTGTGGCAAATGACTTCAATGATATTTTGTGTGCGATTGCAGGGCACTCGGCTTTGCTGCAGCGTCTTGATCTGGATGCAGTCACCATGAAAAAATCAGTGGATATTATTATCAATGAGACACAACGAGGGGCGTTGCTATCCAAGCAACTGTTAGAATTAAGCCGGTCGGGAAAAGGTGGAAATCCCAGTAAAAAATTAGATGAAAATGTGGAGGAGGCAGCTGGTTTGATGCGGTTTGCGTTGTCTCCTGAATGGACCGTTAAAACCGTAATAGATGGAAAATATCCAGCAGTTCCTTTAACATCTGCTCAAGTTGTGCAGATTGTTTTAAATCTGGGGTTATTGGTGAGTGATGCGCAGGCGAGTCCTGGCACGATCATGATTACGCTGAATAAGCCGGGGCAGGGTCACCTGCTGGATGTTGGGAATCAGTTTGTGGCGGTTATTCTCATTTCAGCGGAGAGTGTTGGATTGGATAGCACTTCGCAAAGTGATAAGGCGCTGGAGGAAATTATGCCGGTTCATGATGAAACCGGAGTGATTACGTCTGTTGTTCAGTCAATTGTTGAGGAAGCGCATGGCCGATTGGATCATTTAATAGCTTCGAGCGGTTTACAAGTATATCGGGTTTGCCTTCCGCATCTTTATATGGAAAAAGCGGGAGTTGAAGACGCTCTGCTTTCGGCGGATGAGTTAAATGTCTGTGTCTCTCAATGGCGGGTTTTATTGGCTGATTCAACTCATGAAATGGAAGTTTTTGAGCGCCGTCTGAGTACTGCTGGAACAGCTATAGAAAAAAAAGATAATGTTGCTTCTGTTCTTGCATACGTTCAGTCGAATCGAAACCTGGATGCGATGGTTCTTAACAAACGGATGCTTGGTCCGGAATCCGATGCGCTGCTGCAGGTAATTCTAAAACTATCTTCGGATGCGGAGATTGTTGTTCTTTGCCAGGATCCAAAGCAGGAATCTGCCCAGCTGCGTGAGGAGATCATGTTTAGGCCGTATTCGACCAATCCCGACGAGATCATTCAATCTATATTGGATGCTAAAGCATGCCCAGTCTGATATCGCTCGGAATTCGGCAATTCCAGTGTAGTGTCCGATAAATAGCTTGAACAATGACGCAGTATATTTTGGTGGCTGGACGGCGTTGGCTAAAGAAGCGAATACCGATAGGTATGCGCATTCTTTAGCCGCCTTGCCCAGCGCAAAAATGGCGGTAATCATTGTCAAGGTATTTACCGGACACTACAATAGCCAAAAACCAGCTTAGCTCAGTTGGTAGAGCACCCCGATCGCGTTTTGCGCATCGGGGAGGTCATATGGAAGAGAGATAAAGAGATGGAAGAGAAAGAGCCAGCTTAGCTCAGTTGGTAGAGCAGCTGATTTGTAATCAT
>CAZBGF010000024.1:9371-11242 GCA_964491255.1 uncultured Verrucomicrobiota bacterium | reverse complement strand
GGAAGAGGATGACAGATGACAAATGGCAGATGGCAGATGACGGAGGCGTAAGCCCGACGAAGCGATTCCGCCAACGGCGAACGCGAAGTCGGGACAAGGGATGGGGAATGGAGAGAGTTTAGCGAGCTTTTTTATCTTTTTGCAACTGGCATACATATTTGGTAATATGATTCAATACACAATAGAAATAACTCTGATGGAATTCGCATGATCAATTGTCTCAAACGAAAAACATTCTGGATGATATTGCTAACCCTGGCTTTCAACAGCCTGGCCATTGCGGAACCCTGGAAATTCGCCGTGTTTTGTGATACACGCGGAAATGATGATACAAATACCGTAGGCAAAACCTGCGTCAACGATACCATTCTGGGAGCAATAGCGGAGGGCATCGCAAGCGATAATTGCGAGTTTGCGCTGATTCCCGGCGACTTGATCAACGGCTGGTGGGCCAATTGCGGCACATCTTACGAAGATCAATTCGCGAATTGGAAGAATGCAATGGAACCGGTGTATAGCGCCGGAATTAAAGTATACCCTATCCGCGGGAATCATGAAAATGCGACTGAATGGCCCTCGCCCCCATGGCCTCCTGAATATCCGCTTCCTGACCCGCCGGTTACGGAACCTGGAATTATAGAAGCGTTTAAATCGGCATTCAATTATTCTTACATCCCCGCCAACGGCCCGACCGGAGAGGAATACCTGACGTACTCATTCAGCACGAACAACGCGTTCTTTGTGGGGATTGACGAGTACTTTGACGTTCACAAGGTGGATCAAACCTGGCTCGACGGACAATTCTCAAACAATACGCTCGCGCATGTTTTTGTCTTTGGCCATGAGCCCGCGTTTAAAATCAACCATTCCGATTGCCTGGCTTATTATCCAACTAATCGGAACGAGTTCTGGAACAGTATTGGCAAAGAGGGTGGACGAACCTATTTCTGCGGACATGATCATCTATACAACAGAGCTCATGTGTTGGATGAATCCGGCAACGAGATTCATCAGATGGTTATCGGATCATGCGGCGCGCCAATGAAAACATGGAGTCCGCCTTATGATGAGGGAACAAACGTAGTAGCTGAATTTCATAACGATACATACTATGGTTATACTGTTGTCACGATCGATGGCAAAACCGTGACGGTTGAATGGAAAGCGTGGGATGGAGAAGGAGATGCCGTCTGGACCACAATGGATTCCTTCACCTATACGGCCCCGTCAATGACAATAAATGATTATAACGGGGACAGGCTATCGGAACTGGCGGTTTATCAAGGATCAACTGGTACCTGGTATATTCTGACAGTATCGGGTGAACTGATTGTGTCTGGTGTGAACTGGGGCTTTTCAGGGTGCGTGCCGGTCTCCGGCGATTATGACGGGGACGGGATTGCCGATCTGGCTCTGTATCAAGAATCAACTGGAGACTGGTATATTCTGACGGTCTCGGGTGAATTGATTGCGTCTGGTGTGAACTGGGGCTTTTCAGGGTGCGTGCCGGTCTCCGGCGATTATAACGGGGACGGGGTTTCCGACCTGGCTCTGTATCAAGAATCAACTGGAAACTGGTATATTCTGACGGTCTCCGGCGAACTGATTGCGTCTGGTGTGAACTGGGGCTTTTCAGGGTGCGTACCGGTCTCCGGCGATTATGACGGGGACGGGGTTTCCGACCTGGCTCTGTATCAAGAATCAACTGGAGACTGGTATATTCTGACAGTATCGGGTGAACTGATTGTGTCTGGTGTGAACTGGGGCTTTTCAGGGTGCGTGCCGGTCTCCGGCGATTATGACGGGGACGGGATTGCCGACCTGGCTCTGTATCAAGAATCAACTGGAGACTGGTATATTCTGACAGTATC
>CAZBGF010000024.1:0-9271 GCA_964491255.1 uncultured Verrucomicrobiota bacterium | reverse complement strand
ACCTGGCTCTGTATCAAGAATCAACTGGAGACTGGTATATTCTGACAGTATCGGGCGAACTGATTGTGTCTGGTGTGAAATGGGGCTTTTCAAGGTGCGTGCCGGTCTCCGGCGATTATGACGGGGACGGGGTTTCCGACCTGACGGTATATCACGAGGAATCGGGATATTGGTTTATTCTTCTATCCGAAAGCAGTTCAGCATCCTACCATAAATTAGGCGCGTCCGGCTACACGCCTGTACAATGAACAGAGATAAAAGACATCAAATACGCGGGCTATAAGTACCCCTTCCGCCTTCCACTGCACAATCTGAGATAAAGAGAAGAATCATAAAAAAAGAGACAAAGTATTAAGGAAAAGAAAAGTGTCAATCATGAATAGAGAGCGAACCATCCTGACAATCTGTATTCTGCTCGTAGTAGTGACAGCAACGGCACTGGTAAGAAATCACCGCCTTCAGCAAAGCAAGCAGGACCTGCAGGATAAGTTGAAAAAGCTGCAACATACTGCACTCAGCCCCGTCAGCATTCCAGCAGAATCGGTCGAATCACGGGCTCTGCCTCTCACGCCCACGAACGCAACGGCAATGGTCGTGTCCTCGAAAATGTTTGTGGAGGATAAGAAAGTGCCGGAGAGTTATCGCTCAGAGATACAAAAACTGCAATTGCAACTTACAGAACGAGATCTAAGGATCACGGAGTTGGCAGAGCAGGTTAAGAACTTCGAAGAGGAAGTAGAATCTCGTGCTCGTCGCCAGCGCCTGCGTCAGGAAGAAATGGCGAAACTGAAAGAAGAAGATCCCGAACGCTACAAAGAGATCCAGGACCGGCGCGCGGAATTTCGTGAACGACTGAGGACCCATGCAGGTGACCAATATACGTTTCTTGAGGCAGTGGACATCTCCAAGTGGCCCGTCGAATGGCAGGAGAATCATGTAGAACTCCTGGCAACGGTTGCAATGATCAACGAAGCCATCAACAATGCGGAAGAGGGGGGAAGTGACGAGCGTAATACTCGTCGGGAGATGTTCACGCAGTTGCGGGAGTCAAGAGAGATGTTTGCGGCGGAGCAGGACATGCTTTTGTATGACGCGGCCCAGCAGATGGGGTTTGATGAGGATGGATCCTGGGAATTTGTGGACTACATTCAGACAATAAACAACGTTGCCTCGCCACGTGGTCTTTTCCGAAGCCGCGGAAGATGAAGGAAAATAGAGAATCATTACACTGAAAGGAAAAACGCCATTAATATTATTCCATCATTCTGTGGATTATGTTTTTTAGTCGTGCTCGGGAAATTTTTGCGAGTTAAGGTTAAATTGTTTCAAAAGCTTTTCCTGCCTTCTTCCGTGATTGGCGGAATTGTGGGCCTGATCATCCTTCAAATTGCCGGAGCATACATTCCACCTGTATGGACAATGGGCTGGTCTAAATTGCCGGGGTTCCTCATTAATATCGTTTTCGCGAGCCTGTTTCTCGGTGTTGTAATCCCGTCCCTTCGAACCATATGGCAAAGATCTGGGCCTCAGCTTGCTTATGGCCAAATTGTGACCTTTGGAGAGTATGTGGTCGGATTGGGACTGGTAATGTTTGGGCTGAAATACATATTTAAGATTCCAGAAATATTTGGGGTTGTTATTCCTGTAGGCTTTGAAGGCGGGCATGGGACAGCAGCCGGACTTCGGCAAACGTTTACTGACCTGAGCTGGCCGGAAGGGACTGATCTGGGACTGACAGCCGCCACCGTCGGCATGGTTTCGGCTATCTTGGTCGGTATAGCCCTGTTGAACTGGGCTGCAAGAAAAGGATATATCACTAAATTCCGGAATGTTAAGGATATGACGGATGAAGAAAAAGCCGGAATTTATCCTGTCAACAACAGGCCTATCGCCGGCTTGCAAACGGTTAATCCAAAATCTATTGACAGTCTCGCCTTTCATCTGGCTATTATCGGTATCGCTGTTTTCGTCGGCTATGGAATCAAAGAACTGTTCCTGGTCTTTGACCGTTCCATTCCATGCTTACACAGACTGGGGCTCATTGAAAGTTTCCCCATTTTTCCCCTTTGTATGATTGGGGGGTTAATCGTTCAGCTTGGATTCTTAAAATTCTCGAAGAGCCAGTTAATTGATTACGGTCTGATGCAGCGTTTGGCAGGAACAGCATTAGATTTTCTGGTTGTAGCGGCCATCAGCACAATTTGTTTAAAGACCATAGCACGGGACATGATTCCGTTTATGATTGTGGTTGCAGGCGGGATTGCCTGGAACGTGTTTTGTGTCATGTGGCTTGCCAGAAGAATACTTCCGGATTGCTGGTTTGAAAGAGCCATCGCTGAAATGGGACAATCAATGGGAGTCACGGCAACCGGATTACTCCTTTTGCGCATTGCCGACCCCGAGAACGAAACAAACGCATTATCCGCCTTTGGCTATAAGCAGATGCTTCATGAACCCTTTATGGGAGGCGGACTTTGGACGTCAACTGCTATTATTTTAGTTGCTCGACACGGCGGATGGCTTGTTCTAGGCTTATCCATTGCTGGAATCGGAATATGGCTTATTGTATGGAAGCTGTTATGGGGAAGAAAGGGACAGCGGTCAGTTGTCAGTGGTCAGTAGTCAGTTGTCAGTGGTCAGTGGTCAGAAGATGAAGGACGGAGAGTAGAAGAGGTATGGGAGTGTGGGAGTATCGGAGTGTGGGAGTGGAAGAAAGATTAACCACGAAGTCACGAAGAGCACGAAGGCAGGTGGGGAGTGTCGGAGTATGGGAGTGGAAGAGGATGACGGATGGCGGAGGACAGATGACAGAGGACGGAAAGTGGAAAAAGTGTCGGAGTAGAAGAAGTGTCGGGGTGAAAGAGGTGTCGGTGTGTCGGGGGCGGGAACCACTGTTGGAAGAATAAAACTCGCACAGAGGCGTAAGCCCGACGAGTCGGAGATGGGGAGAGACAAAATTCACATGCTCAACAAGCACAAAAACACTCGAAAATCAAGGACTGCCGTTTTTTCCTTACTGGCAGCGTTTTTTTGTATTGCGGTTTCCATGCCGGCGTTTTGCGCACCTTCCGACAATGCCAAAGTCCGACTGATGTTACAATGGATGCCGCAGTCACAGTTTACAGGCTTTTATGTTGCATTTGACAAAGGTATATACCGTAAACATGGTCTGGATGTTGAAATCCTGCGCGGCGGTCCGGACCGCAATGGGCTCAAGTACCTGCAGGAAGGCAAAACCGATTTTGCGCTTATGTGGCTTACTTCAGCTATTGATACCATTAATAAAAACATTTCACTTGTGAATGTCGCCCAGATTATTAATCGTTCAAATCTCGCCATTACCGCATGGAAAGAAAACAATATTTACAAAGTATCTGATTTGAACGGATGCCGTGTCAGTGTATGGGGCGATCCTTTTTGGCCGGCTTTTTCAGCTTTTTTCAGGGCAAACGACCTCTCACCGGAAATTATAAATCAAAATTACACTGTAAACCTGTTTCTTCGGCACGGTGTTGAAGCATGCGCAATCATGTATTACAACGAGTACAACATGATTTACCAGGCAGGGATAAATCATGACGAGCTGAGTATATTTTTTCTCAAGGATTATGGCGTGAATTTTCCTGAAGACGGGATTTATTGTCTTGAGGAAACTAAGCGGAGAAATCCTGTCGTATGTCGCAGTCTTGCCGCAGCTTCCATAGAAGGGTGGCAATACGCAAAAGATCATCCTGAGGAGGCGCTGGACATTGTAATGAAGTATGTGAATGCTGAAAAGCTTCCTACAAATCGGACTCACATGAAATGGATGCTGGACGTTCTTATTCCCTGCATCTTTCCTGAAAAAGAAGAGGAATGGGAACCCGGCTTGCTTTCTGAAAAAGCATATAATCACACGACGCAATGGATGACGAAATTGAACATGATCAAAAACGCACCAACATACAAACAGTTCATGGGAGAATAACGTGCTTCGCAATCTCAAGATAGCGCCAAGAATGACCCTCTTAATCCTGTTTGGCGTAGGAGTTATACTCGCTGTCATTACACTGTACGATTACTATGGCACACGCCGGATTCTTGAAAGTGAACTGAAAGGCCGAGCAGAAAATCTTGCAGAAGCTACTGCTGCAAAGATGGAAGTTGTGAAGCGCGCAGTGGAAAAAGTCATTGAAGAGCTTGCAATTGTTTTTGAAAGCAACGATTTCGCGCCTGAAAAGATTTACCAGATAATAGAGAAAACAGTCCTTCAACATCATGAAATATACGGACTGGGCATAGCGTTTACCGCGTCTGGTACTGAGCCATTCATTCCATATATTTGTCTGAGCGAGACCGGATTAAACAGGAAAAATATCGCTGCAAACAACTATCCATATCAAACTTATGACTGGTATACTCTGCCCACGGAACTTGGACAGCCGGTCTGGACAGAGCCTTACTACGGGCCTGCCGGCCAGACTTTACTGGTAACCTACTGCATACCTATCTATACCCAATCTGACATGAAACTCAAAGGCGTTGTAATGGGAGATGTTTCTCTAAGCTGGTTGACTGAAATGATCAGCACAATGGAACTGGGCGGCAATGGCTATGCTTTCCTGATTTCAAAAAACGGAACGTTTATTTCACATCCAAAGAGCGAACTCATTATGCGCGAAACAATATTCAGTATTGCTCAGAAAAATAACAATAAAAAACTCCGTGAACTTGGCAGGAACATGGTACAAGCCAAATCAGGGTTTGTCCCATTCACCGGAATATTTGATCAAAAACCTTATTGGATGGCTTATACCGGAGTAAAAGGTACGGGCTGGTCACTTGGCGCGCTTTTTCCAAAAAGAGAAGTCATGGCAAAGCTGTTTGAGCTCAGCCGAATGAAACTGGCGCTTGGCAGTTTAGGATCAATAGCTCTTGTTTTAGTGGTCATAGGTATTGCCAGGTCAATCAGCAAACCAATCGGCCTGCTTGAAGCTGCAACTCGAAGACTGGCTAGCGGAAATCTCGATGCTGTCTTACCAGTGATTGCAGGAAATGATGAAATTGCGCATTTATCAGGTTCATTTGCAACTATGCAGCATGATTTAAAAAAACATATTGAAGAGCTTAAACATGCTACGGCTGAACGCGAACGTATTGAAAGTGATTTACGCATTGCACGCGATATCCAAATGAGCCTTGTGCCTCGCGACTTCAATTTTGATCCGCCGCGCGCGGAATTCGATGTGTTTGGTATGCTTGACCCTGCTCGCGAAGTTGGTGGTGACCTTTATGATTTCTTTTTGCTCGATACCGATAAATTTTTTGTGAGCATTGCCGATGCCTCCGGCAAGGGAGTTCCAGCTGCTCTTTTCATGGCTGTCAGCAGGTCATATTTGAGGGCATTTATTCGCGAGAACCATGACCCGGCCATAGCTCTTACGCGGCTTAACAACGAACTTGTGCAAGAAAACGAGGCGTGCATGTTCATCACCATTTTCTGCGCCGTAATCGACCTCAAGACAGGAACCGTCAGCTACGCTAATGGAGGGCATAACACAACATTCGTTCTGCGAAAAACGGGAGAGACTATTGGCCTTCCAAAACTGGAGGGATTCGTTGTCGGTCCTATGGAAGACATGAAATACAGTTCAGGCACATACTCGCTTGAAAATGATGACACGCTCTTTCTATATACAGATGGTGTGATTGAGGCGGAAAACAGCAAGGGTGAACTCTATGATGAATCTCGCATGCTCTCTCTCCTGTCTTCTCTTGCCGGCAAGCAATGCGAAGAAATAATCAGCGCAATGCGTAAGAACATACGCGGATTTGCAGGCAATGCTCCGCAGTCCGATGATATCACCATGCTATCATTCAGATATAACGGCATACGCACTTGAAAAATTCAGTTGACTTAAAACGTAAATTCTTTTATCCCGGACAGATACGATTATCCGGGCAGATGCCCCGCCGTAGAGGTTTTTCACCAGAATCGAATGTAAAAAAAACTCGACCCTAAATTCTTATGCTAATTGATACCCATGTTCATTTTGACGAGCTGTTGAGAGAGACGAATATGAAACACGTACTCGATCGCGCTCAAGCACACGGCGTGCACATGATGGTGGCTATGGGCGGTTCTACACAGGCAAACGAGCATGCGGTAGGTCTGGCACACGCATACCACGATTGCGTAAAGGCTGCTGTCGGATATAACCGCGACCAGGTAGCAAAGGAATTCGCCGTCAACGAATTCACAGCCTTGCTCTCTGATTCCAACGTTGTCGCTATTGGCGAATGCGGCCTGGATTTCCACTACGACATAGAGACCAAAGCCGCTCAACTCCTTCTCTTTCAACAGATGCTTGAAAAGGCCCGTGAACACCATTTACCGATCATCGTTCATAGCCGTGACGCCGAGGACGCCACCATCGCATTGCTAAGCGATCACGCTCAGACCTGGTCGGATTCACGATACCGACCAGGCGTTTTACACTGTTTTACAGGCAGCAAAGCATTTGCGCGCCGCTTGCTTGACCTGGGGTTCTTCATCAGTTTCAGCGGAATTCTGACGTTCAAGAACGCGCAGAATGTACGTGAGGTAGCCTGCATGATTCCAGACGACCGGATTTTAATCGAAACGGATTCGCCCTGGCTGGCGCCTGAACCCTTTCGCGGGAAACGCAATGAACCGGCTCATGTCCGGCGAGTGGCTGAAACCCTGGCAGACATCCGGCATTGTTCCTTTGAAACCATCGCGACCATTACATGCCAAAACGCGGAAAGATTATTTGAAAATGTCAGTCATCAATCAAACCAATAAACTTCTCACAAGATTCTTTGCTATCTGGGTCATCGTGATTTCTATGATCGCCTATTTTCTACCATTTCCATTCCTAAAAATAAAACCATACATTTCTCTTTTGCTTGGCATCATCATGCTCGGAATGGGTATGACCCTCCGAACTGAAGACTTCAAATTTGCTTTTTTGAAACCTGTGCCTATTATTATCGGAGTTGTTCTTCAGTTTCTCGTCATGCCGGCACTTGGATTTGCACTGGCGGTTTTTCTAAAGTTGCCCCCCGAAATCGCAGCAGGCGTTGTTTTGGTAGGGGCTTGTCCTGGTGGCACCGCATCAAATGTCATGGTCTATCTTTCACGTGGTAATGTGGCGCTTTCAATAGCCATGACTACAATTTCAACCTTACTGGCACCTTTTTTGACCCCTTGTCTCATGTTGCTTTATGCCCAAAGATGGCTCCCCGTTGATCCTGCAAGATTATTTCTGTCCATTCTAACAATAGTCCTGATTCCAGTTATTTTGGGATTGCTGATTAAAAAGTTTCTGCCAAAACTGGCGGACAAAGGTGAAAAATGGACGCCGTCTATTTCTGTGCTTGCCATCATGGCGATTATTGCATGTGTTGTTGCCTTGAACGTAGAAAACATTATCACAATGGGTATTACTATACTTATAGTTGTTATCTTACACAACTTGTTGGGTTTGCTCCTGGGTTATACAATAGCTCGCATTGCTAAACAGGATACGAAGAATTGTCGTGCTATATCTATAGAAGTGGGAATGCAAAATTCCGGTTTAGGTGCAGCTCTGGCCCATGCTCATTTTTCACCTGTTACCGCACTGCCCAGCGCAATTTTTTCAATCTGGCATAATATTTCGGGTGCAATTTTAGCAAGTATTTGGAGTCGGAAAAAGTGAATACAGGAACATGAAAAATCTTGCGCTTTCTGAACCGCAAGGGATTAGCCCCCCCGTACGTACGGGGTCAAATACACAATCTGGGTTAAAGATGAGTACTTAAGATGTCGTACCATATCACCAACAACCCGCTGTTCCGACCACCTGGAGAAGCAGACAGCCTGATTCTCCAGGTTGACCAAGGCTGTCCATATAACCGTTGCACATTCTGCGGAATGTATCGCGGCCTGCCGTATCGCCGGCTGTCTCTTGACGAGGTTCGACACCTTATCACAGAGGAATCCCGACATTTCCCGGAGACCCAACGCATTTTCCTGGCCGACGGCGATGTGATACGGCGGCCGTTCGATGAACTGCGAGCTATTCTGGACACGCTGAACGAGCACTTTCCGCGACTGGCAAGGACCAGCCTGTACGCGAACGGAAGTTCTATCGGCGCCAAATCAGAACACCAGCTCCGAACTCTGCGGTCCCTGAAGCTACACACGCTATACATGGGACTTGAGAGTGGCGACGAGGATGTCCTGATGCGATGCCGTAAGGGTGAGACCGCGGCACAGATGGTGAATGCAGGAATCAAAGCCCAAGACTGTGGACTTCGGATGTCGGTGATGATACTCCTTGGACTCGGTGGCGCTGACCGCACCACGGATCACGCAGAGCACACAGCAGAAGCTCTAAACCGCATGCAGCCACGACTGCTCTCAGCACTGCGCGTGATCCCTGTCAAAGGCACGGAGCTCTATGATGACGCTCTCAACGGCCGGTTTCGACAGCTGACCGAATACCAGGCAGTTCAGGAATTGCGGAATCTCGTCGGCGGTTTGGATCTGAACAGCACCGTATTCCGCGCCAACCACAGTTCCAACGTTGTTCCCCTTGAGGGCAGATTTCCACGGAACAAGGAACGGTTGTTGGCGGAGATGGATACTTTGCTTACCTCTGGCACACTGGATAAACGCTCTCCAGGCGCGACACCGCTATGGCTATAGACAATCGGAACATGGATATACTCGAAATCAAAACTAAAACGGCCCTTGTTCGATCACGCATTCCGGGCGTGGAATACGTGATCAATCCATACGT
Source organism: uncultured Verrucomicrobiota bacterium (assembly GCA_964491255.1). Lineage (GTDB taxonomy): Bacteria > Verrucomicrobiota > Kiritimatiellia > JAAZAB01 > JAAZAB01 > CAZBGF01. The sequence goes on along the minus strand of CAZBGF010000024.1, from coordinate 482 downwards.
GGGTCTTCATCGCCCCGATGCTTCCCATGAACTCGGAGCGTCTTACCGAACTGATTCCCTCACAGTTAGCCATGAGCGGCATACTCACACCTTGCAAGGTGTGATCACGCCGCAGCATATTCATTAAAACCGTGATTTTGCTTCAAAATTGCTATCCTAAGGCCCTTAAAGTGGGCAAAAAGGAGCATAAGCCATTGTCACTCAGTGCATTGCTGTGGCGAATCCACGAGAGTGTTTCACGAGAGTGTTTTTTGAGCTGAAACATGAAATCTTCCGGAAATCTCTCCCTGTTAAGTTTCACCTGTTCATTCAGACGCCGAACCTCAACACCGTAGAAGATAGGGAGAAAGAAATAAAATATCGCTACTATGAAAAAATTTGTTAATATGCAGAATAATTCATCAATATATTAACTAGACCCTGTTCAAAAAGGTATTGAAACTCAAGAATGCAAAAAACAAAAGAGATGTTTACTCAGGCAC
>CAZBGF010000023.1:0-11374 GCA_964491255.1 uncultured Verrucomicrobiota bacterium | reverse complement strand
GCAGCAGTTATGCGCTCTCCTATATGAAACTCGGCGAAACCGGTTATACACCTGTACCTGCGGATTATGACGGCGACGGCAAAGCTGACGTTGCCGTGTATCACGAGGCAACCGGCTACTGGTATATCCAGCTTTCCGGCAGCAGTTATGCGCTCTCCTATATGAAACTCGGCGAAACCGGTTATACACCTGTGCTGGGAGACTATGATGGTGACGGAAAAACCGATTTGACGGTGTATCAAGAGTCGTCAGGATATTGGTATATTCTCTTATCAGGCAGCAGTTATTCGCTTTCCTTTCAGAAGTTTGGTGAGTCGGGATATAAGCCGATTCAGTGAGAAGACTTTTGCGGTTGGAATTAAGCTTTTTGCAATGAGCTCGCTTTGACAGGCTTTGATTTCAAGCCATTTGTCCACGGCACGCAACGCATACAGCGCCGGTTTGATCGAGTCCAGCATTTCCCGGTAATCGTCAAAGACTTTCGGAGTTTGCCTGTGTTGTTTACACGCATCCAGTACTCCTGTCATGGTTTCATCTGTAAAGCCTTTTGATATAACCCGTGACCCTGTTCACGTCCATCATCTTGAATACCCCGCCGCAGCACGGCCCCAGTAGCCTGTTGAGCCGATCAGACAAATGTTCATCAATATTGTTCTTTCTGTATTTAACCCATTCAGTTTTCTCAAAGACTATACTTGGAAAAAGAATACTATGATGATAACATATGTTTTTATCTAAAATGAAAGAATAAGTTGTTATGATCAGAACAGGAATAGGATTTGATGCGCATCGGCTCGTTCCAGGCAGGCGGCTCGTTCTCGGTGGAGTTCATATTGAGCATGATTATGGATTGGAGGGTCATTCCGATGCCGATGTGTTATGTCATGCGATTGCGGACGCGCTGCTCGGGTCTGTCGCGGATGGCGATATTGGCACGCATTTCCCGGATACTGATCCGAAATGGAAAAACGCGAGCAGTCTGGACTTGCTTTCACGCGTAATGGGTCGGCTGAAGGAGCGGAAGGCATGCGTTGTGAATGTAGATTCCACAATTATCGCGGAACGTCCGCGTTTGGCACCATATCGGGACGCCATGCGCGCCAATATAGCACGTGTACTGGAGAAACAAACCAAATGCATATCAGTTAAGGCGACAACTGTCGAAGGATTGGGACCGCTCGGCAGGGAACAAGGCATTGCCGTTATGGCCGTGGCTACGATTGAGATGGCAGATATCATTTGAACGACCGTGTCGGCCGCTGTTCTAAGGAGCGCGGGCATTCTTGCCTGCGAGCAGAGCGGTTGCGGTTGAACGTGCTGATTCGTCGCGATACTCGGCCAGGAATGGCCGAGTTCCTTAAACGCGGAAAAAAGTTGTCCGGCAGCAGTCGGACCTGATTTTATCAGTGAGGACAGCATATGAAATTCATGGTGTATAATACATTGTCTCGACGAAAAGAGCTGTTTGAGCCGCTTGATGCGCCGCAGGTCAAAATGTATACATGCGGACCCACGGTTTATGATTATGCGCATATCGGTAATTTTCGAGCATATATCTTTGAGGATCTGCTCCGGCGCACGCTCAGGCACCATGGATTCAAGGTGACTCATGTTATGAACCTGACGGATGTGGATGATAAAACCATTCGGGGCGCGCGTTCATCAGGTCTGGCTCTGCATGACTATACCCAGAAATATAAAACAGCGTTCTTTAAGGATATAGAGACTCTTAATATTGAGACGGCTGAGGTATATCCTGCAGCTACAGAGCATATTTCCGATATGATAAAACTGATAGAGAAACTTTTTAAAACTGGTTATGCCTATCAGACTGATGACGGTTCGGTTTATTTCAATATTAGAAAATTCGATGCATACGGGAAACTCTCACATCTGGACATGGCAGGGCTTCAACCGGGAGCGAGAGTGGTTCAGGATGAATACCAGAAAGATAATGCGGCTGATTTTGCACTGTGGAAAGCATGGTCTGAGGAAGACGGAGACGTGGGCTGGGAATCGCCATGGAGCAGGGGACGCCCTGGCTGGCATATCGAATGTTCGGCAATGAGTATGAAATATCTTGGCGCAAGCTTTGATCTTCATACTGGTGGTATTGATAATATCTTTCCACACCATGAGGATGAAATTGCTCAAAGTGAAGCGGCTACTGGTAAGCCGTTTGTTAAATACTGGATGCATTGCGCTCACCTGGTTGTGGAAGACAGGAAAATGTCAAAATCGTCGGGGAACTTTTACACCTTGCGTGATGTGATTCAACGTGGATTTTCCGGCCGGGAAATTCGATACACCTTGATGGCAGCGCATTATCGACAGACGCTGAATTTCAGTTTCGATGCACTTCAATCAGCGCGAGGTGCAATCGAGCGCCTGGATGAATTTCTGGATCGATTGCGGGATACAGCAGGGTGCATGCCAATTACCACGTCGGCTCCGCCAGGTGGTCCGGCAGCTGACGGAAACGATTGGATCAAGAAGGGTAATCAGGATTTCTTCAGGCCGCTGAATGATGATCTCAATATCGCATTGGCACTGGGCGCTGTGTTTGATATGGTCCGCGAGGGTAACAAGCATATGGATACGGGATCCCTGACTCCGGTCTGCGCGAATGAAATTCTTCGTGTGTTTGAGGATTTTGACCGGGTACTGGGAATTATGCAAAGCGATCAAAAGAAGCCTGGCGCTGACGTGCTGAGCCTGGCAAGAAAACGCCAATGTGCGCGTGAAGCAAAAAACTGGGATGAAGCGGACCGATGGAGAGTTATGATCGAGAAACATGGCTGGCGGGTTCAAGATACATCCGATGGCTTTAAATTGAAACGGATTGGTTCATAATGAGTTCTCACGGAAAATTCATCACACTCGAGGGGCCTGAAGGGTGTGGTAAGTCTACGCATGCAAAAGCTCTGGTGGAAAGAATGACTTCAGAGGGATATCCCACTGTTTTTGCGCGTGATCCTGGCGATACTCGTGTGGGTGAAGCGATCCGTTGTCTGCTTATACATGATGCTGAAAATGAACCGATATGCCCGGAGACTGAATTATTCCTTTTTCTGGCCAGCCGTGCTCAACTGGTCAAAAGAGTCGTTCTTCCAGCGTTGGAAAAGGGAATGAATGTGGTATGTGACCGTTTTGCTGATTCCACAACTGCCTATCAGGGTTATGGCCGTGGATGCGATCTGAATACAGTGCTTATGATGAATCATTTTGCCGTTCAAGGACAGATGCCGGATATCACAATACTGCTGGATATTGATGTGAACCTCGGGTTTCAACGGCTCCAGCATCGGAATGCGAAAAACAAGTCTCAAAAAGATCGTATTGAGCGCGAGGCTTTGGCCTTCCATGAACAGGTACGGGTCGGATATCTGGAGTTGGCCAAACGCTGGCCTGAACGTATCCGGTGTATAAACGCTTCCGGAGAAATACCAGAAGTAGATGATAAGATATGGAGAATAGTACATCGTGTTATCAAAAACTAAGGTGAATGAAAAGTCCCGGGCCAACAATATCCCAATCCGCAATACACCGCTGGCTTCTCTGAAACATAGTTTCAATATGGGACGGCTGGCTCATGCTTATCTCGTGATTGGCACGCCTCGTGGAAATGCGAAGCATTTTGCGGAACAGGTGCTGGCTATGCTTTATTGTGTGTCCACCGGCGATAGACCATGCGGCAATTGTTCCGGATGTCGGCGTGCTGTTGAACATACTCATCCTGACCTGATGTGGGTGGAACCCAAAAAAAAGTCGCGCGGCATTCTGGTTGATCAGGTTCATGCCATTCGCGAACATGTGTTTCAGACGGCCTTTGAGGGTGGATGGACATCCGTAGTCCTGGTCAATGCTGACCGCATGAATGAACAGGCCTCGAATACGCTTTTGAAAACGCTCGAGGAGCCGCCTGAAAAAAATATTTTTTTATTGCTGACTGATCTTCCAGAAGCCCTGCTACCGACTGTTGTGTCCCGATGTCAACGCGTGGTTCTTACCGAGATGCAGCAGAATGAGGTTGCCGCTGACGGGACATCTTTTGCTCCAACTGCTAAGCGCGCCGAGGCGAATGAAATCGATTCAACAAAGTCGGATGATGAGACTTTCCGGTCAACGGTTATTGATATTGTGACAGGAATTCAGGGAAACAGTGTGATTATTGGCATTGAGCGTGCGCGCCGATTACTTGACTTTCTTAAAGACGTCAGAAAACGGATAGAAACGAGTGAAAAGAAGAACACGGAGATTGAGAAGATGGATATTAATCTTCGCGAGGATATGAAGACCGTTATTGATGCACGGGTTGAAGCCTGTTACAGGGAAGCGCGAAACGCAGTCCTTGGTTGGTTGTTGAACTGGTATCGGGATGTGCTTCTGTGTGTGTGCGGCCTGGATAAGAACGTTTATTATTTTCCTGAGGAATCACAACTTATTCATGCGATGGCTCGCGAATTGACCTGTCATGAGGCATTGTGTAATATAAGAATAATTGAAGATATGAAAAGCCAGCTCAATCAGCATTTAGCGGAAAATATGGTGTTTGAGCGTGGTATGATGCGATTAGCGCGAGCTCATCGCAGAAAGGAGGGCGGGCATTCCTGCCCGACCAGAACAGGCAAGAATGCCTGTCCTCCTTCTCATACGTGCAAAATTCAGGCACCAATTAACAACGGACAGTAGAATGTTCAAATTGATTTATATCAATTGCAATGAATTTCATTTATTGAAATGTTTCAGTCAGCCTCAACTCGCAATTACCAATGGAGATGTATGCATCGTTGAAGTGAAGAAGTTGCAGGAGTTCGGGCATGTTGTTGCAATAGCAGAGCAATCAGGTGAACCGTCCGCTTCCGCAAAAAAACTTCCCGTAGTCTTGCGTCGTGCGACCTTGCAGGATCAGGCCAAGGCCAGCGAAAATATTCTGTTTTCAAAATCAGCGTTCCGGCAGTGCCAGGAAAAGATCGAAGAATATCAACTGGCTATGAATCTGGTGCGTGTCTATTATTCATTTGATCGTTCCTTCTTAACAGTGGTTTTTACGTCTGAAGAACGGATAGATTTCCGTCAGTTGGTTCAGCATCTCACAACGGAGACGCACACTCATATTAAGATGCAGCAAATCGGGGTGCGTGATGCGTCGGGTTTCGTTGGTGGGATGGCCATTTGCGGGCGCAGGTTGTGTTGCGCTTCATGGCTTAAGGAATTTGATAATGTCCATATCCGCATGGCGAAAATTCAAGGACTTCCCCTGAGTCCTGCCGTGGTTAACGGAATGTGCGGACGATTGAAATGCTGTTTGCGTTTTGAACATAATTGTTACAAAGATATGGCACGCAGCCTTCCACGAGCGGGCGTTCGTGTGGAATGTTCTGAAGGTCAGGGCAGAGTCCTTGAAACGCGTGTGCTGTCTCAGCGCGTCAAAATTATTCTTGATAACCAGCAGATACTTGAAGTTGACGCGCATGACCTCAAAATGCTTGGAAGGCGATAACTGCTCAGGCTCAAAAGGATAACCTGAGTTATGTTTTGGAGTTGATGCTTTCCGATTATTCTGTCATTATTCTAAGAGTAATTGTTTAGATAGGCACTAAGTCCACGCTATGGCGTGGACTTAGTGGCAGAATTATTATAAAAAGTTTCCCGACATACGTCGGGACTAATTTAAACACGCGTAAGGCGGGGTTAAAAAATCTGAAGGGAATGGATTGCTTAGTAAGAGGTAACGGAGTATGGGTGTGTCGGAGTTCCAGAAACAACTGACAACTGACTACTAACTTCTGAATGCCTGAGTAGACATATATTGTGTTCTGCATTCGGATCGTATTCCTACGACTTTGTGCCTAAGTTACGTGAAAGTAATAAAAAACATGAATATTCTACTGTTAAACGGACCGAATCTGAGTTGCCTGGGCACACGGGAGCCTGAGGTTTACGGAACAGAGACAATGGATGATATTGTCAGGGAGGTCAAAAGCCGTGCAAAAACATTAGGAGTAGAGGTAGAAGATTTTCAAAGTAATGAGGAAGGTGCACTGGTGACTCGTATTCTCGACAGTCAGGATCAGGTTGATGGAATCATCTTTAATCCGGCTGCATATACGCATACCAGTGTGGCTTTGCGGGATGCGATTCAGGCGGTTAGGATTCCCTGTGTAGAAGTGCATCTGTCTAATACGGCTGCAAGAGAGGATTTCAGACGTGCTAATCTAACGGCTGGCGCCTGTCTTGGCCAGATCATGGGGTTTGGCGCCTTGAGTTATGATTTGGCGTTAATTGGATTAGTCGAGTATCTCTCGTCCACTCGTGCGCGGGAACAAAAGAAGGGGTAATTATGAAATTTGACAATATTGATGATATTCAAGCGATTATCAATCTCATGAATGAGCATGAACTGTCCGAATTTGAAATGGAAGAAAGCGGCACTCGTATCTTGATCAAGAAAGGAACATCACTTTCGGTCGTTCAGGCGGTACCCGCGAGCCCTTTGAATCAGGAAAACGCAATAAAGGCGGCGGAACCCGGCTCCGAGTCTTCGGTTGCCGAAACCGACTGGGAGGAAATTACTGCGCCGTTTGTCGGAACGTTCTATATAGCTCCTGCTCCGGACGCTGATTCTTATGTCACTGTTGGGCAGGAAATAGAACCGGACACCGTATTATGTATTATCGAAGCGATGAAGGTGATGAATGAGATCAAAGCTGAGATAAGCGGTGTTATAAAGGAAATCCTTGTGGAGAATGCGCAGACAGTTCAGTTTGGCCAGCCGCTGTTTAGAATTGAGAAACGGTAATGTATGGTTCGCGGCTTGAAACTGGATCGTATAGGAAATTATATTTTTTTGGACGCAGATAAACGCAGGTTGAGAGCTCCGAACGTTCGGGGGTGCGTCCTATTAATTTAATGTATAGGAATTTCAAAGTGAATTGATCGAGTTGTATCTTAAAGGAGAACAGGCATTCTTGCCTGTTGCTGATCGGCCAGGAATGACCGATCTCCTCAAAATTTCAAATATGTTTGGTTAGGATTTAAAGATAAAGATATGCTTAATTATCTGCGTATATCTTGCCACGTCGCCCCTTTGGGGCAAGTGGCCACTTGGCGACTCTGTCGCCGACGTGGCGAAAATCTGCGTCCTATTAACTTATATAAGTAGAGACTCTTCTACATAAGAATAAGAGTAAGAGATGATTCTTTCTATTGACCAGGATCGTAAAGTTTGCCCGATTTGCGAAAAGAGCATGTCTCCCGTGACGCCGTATCTCTGTAGTGATTACTTGACCAAGCATGAGTTTCGCCTGTTGAAGTGCGATCAATGCGGGACATACACCACTCAACCGACATCAGAACACCCTTGTACAGACTACTACGGACCTGCTTATTACAATTCGAAGGCCGGTAAGTTCCTGCCATTCATAGAGAACCTGTTTCGTTACAATCACAAGAGAAATGCGCGGTTTTTCTATAAGAACTTTCAGCCAGACTCTGTGTTAGAAGTTGGTTGTGGTAGAGCTTATGTCTCACGAGAATTGAAACAATTAGGTTGTAAAGTATCTTGTCTGGAATGGGCTGGTGCTGCGGAATGGATTTTAAATAACCCGGAAGTCAATGTCATTGGGCTATCAGAAGAACAGCAAGAAATCTGGCCTTTTGAGCCGGAATCCTTCCAGCTGGTCATATTATGGCATGTTTTTGAGCATCTTCCTGACCCTATAAAGACGCTGAAGCAAGCGACAAGAGTATTAGAGAAAGGTAAGATATTGTGTATCAGCGTTCCCAACGTTGCCAGTTATCAGGCACGTCTAAGTTTAAGAAACTGGTTTCATTTGGACGTGCCAAGGCATTTGTTTCATTTCAGTAAACAAGGATTAATTAAACTGCTCGAAAAGCACGATTATGAAATCGTCCGAGTGACTTCTGGTGACACTACTCAAAATTTATATGGGCTGTTTCAAAGTCTTGCCAATCTGTTTACGCCTAATGGAACCAACGCGCTATATCGTTTCCTGCAAGGCGGGACACCCTGGCGCACTGCTTCCAGATTGCACCTGCTGATTCAAGTGCTCACAGCGCCTGTTTGGCTCCCAATCGGATTGTTAGGTTATGTGCTTGAAGAAGTTACGGGTAATTTTGGAACGGTAACGATTTATGCCAGAAAGAAATAATCAATTCTCATTTGCGGAAATACTGGGTTACTCTTATGATTTGTATTAGAAAACCTGAATCTGTATTTCTTTTCTTCGGATTCGTTTTCGGCATGGCCATGCTTTTCCTTACACCGCCATTCCAAGTTCCCGATGAAGCCGTGCATTTCTATCGTGCTATCCACATCAGCCAAGGCGAGATGATAGCAGAAGTTCAAAACAATACCGCTGGTGGAGTTATTCCCGAGAACGCATTCCAGACTGGAGCGCAACTCGCTATCTATCTGGCATTTAACCCGCAGAGCAAACAATCGTTCGAAAAGTTGTCGTTTTTTCTCAACTTACCGCCTGAACCGGGCAAGCAACGGTTTACCAAGAACCACAGCTTGTACTCGCCAGTGTCCTACTTGCCTCAGGTATTAGGGGTTGCCATAGGCAGAGTATTGCACTTGCCATGGTTAAAAACAATGTACATCGGGCGGTTCACGACATTAATATTCTGGCTGTTATGCACCTATATAGCTATCAAAACCATCCCTGTGTCAAAATGGTTGCTTGTTGTACTATCATTATCTCCGATGGTCCTGTTTCAAGCCGCGTCACTTTCTGCTGACAGCCCGACAAATGCTTTATCTTTTTTATTTATTGCTCTCGTATTGAGAAACTCCGTAGAAAATGAACTGCATATCCGTAAATTAATCGTTATGCTGATGCTGGCTGTACTCATTTCTCTAAGCAAACCAATATGTGTTTTTCTGGTTTTTCTATTTTTGTTGATACCTGTTCGGCGAGCGGATATCAACAAATATGCAGTATGCTTTATTCTGATTCTGCTGTCCAGCGCAGGGCTTATCATGTTGTGGATGTATTTAATCAAGGATGTTTACGTGGCTTTTCATAATTGGCGACCATTACCGGCGGGGCAAGTCGTTTCCTCCTCTGAACAAGTTAGATTCATCTTGAGCCATCCTTTGCAATACATGCAAGTAATGCTGAATACCACAAGAATTCATGGAACAGAAATATTGGAAAGTTTTGTCGGCAAGCTGGGCTGGATGGATACTGCGTTACCGCGGTGGTTGTTGTTCTTACATGGTGGCGTCCTGCTGTTTTACGCGCTAACAGATTCAAGTAAGGATGTAATATTTTCCTATTGGCAAAAAACCGTGATCTCGGTCGTGTTTTTCGGAACCATAGTGTTGATTTATACCTCAATCTATATGTCATGGACACCTGTAGGCAGTCCTGCTGTTCAAGGCCTGCAGGGTAGATATTTTATTCCAATAGGCATACTGTTTTTTCTTTTATTCTATAATAGGCGTCTACACATAAAGCCCGATATTTTAGGCAGAATAACCGGTTTCTACGTACCCTGTATGTTGACAACGGTAGTGGTGGTGTTAATTAACCGATATTATGTTCAACTATTCTAACCTGAATTATTCATGAAAAATGTTGAATATGTTATAATATATTAAAGATGAAATGGTTACGAAAGCTGTGATTGAAAACTCTTTTTTTGTATGAATATCAGAAATACATTTGAAAATTATTCAACGTTTTTCACCAAAGGTGCGGTCATAGCACTGCAATCTCTTCGTTATCAAGGGTTTGCGGTATGCTTATACAGCGTCACCCTTGTTGCCTTGATCTTGCAGCACTCTGACCGCATGAATAAATCAGGCTAGAACTGATACGGGAATTAAAAGCTGAAAATGAAAAATCAAAAATGGAAAGTATCATCCGGTACCCGTCACGTGTCTATGGGCTTCACTCTGGTTGAAATGCTGATTGCCATTGCTCTGGTGGCTACTGCCATGGCCATCACATTCAGCACTTTTTACAGTATTGCCAATGCCTGGCAGAGAGGCCTTGCAATGTCAGATAACATGGATCGCGGGGAATATGTCATGGAACAACTCGTGCGCGGACTCCGTTCCGCGTTCTTTCCGAGCACAGGAGTTGATACAAACGGCAGTGATTACGGGTTCATGCTTGATAACGTTGGAATGGACGCAGGTTCCAGGGATACGGTCAGCTGGGTCAAAACAGGCTCAGCGCTTCTGGGAGCAAATAATCCTCTTGCTCGGGGCCTGCACCGGGTCCAGGTGTCAATTGAGACAGATGAAGACGGTTGCCCTGGCATAGCGGCAAGGACATGGCGTCCGTTTGGAAACCTGGTTTCATTTGATGCGGATCAGCTAGACCTGTTTTTTATTTCTGGAAAAATCATCGGTATGAATTTCAGAGTGTCGACCAACCGTACAGACGATGGTTGGGAATGGGATGAAAAATGGGAAGACGATGCGACGAACCATTTGCCGCAAGCTGTGGAAATTACGTTGTTCATGGAATCCCTTAAAAAAGATGACCCTCCTGTTGAAATTAAGCGGCTGGTGGAAATTCCGGTTGCTCCCCTGTCATGGAGCAGGAAAAAATGAAGAAAACGTTCAACAACAAAGAGCAATATCCGCAATCCGCGTTTCGCAGCATTGGATCCTTTTCAACCATTAACCATCAACCATCGGCCATTCCACTTATTCCGCAATCATGCTCCGGGTCCATGTTAATCGTAGTGCTTTGGGTAATTGGTCTGCTGTCCATGTTCGTTGTGGCATTTGCTTTTGATATGCATATCGAATCACGGATCGCGTCAAGTTGGCGGAAAAAACTCAAGGCGGAATTTCTGGCCGGGGCAGGTGTTGAACTGGCGCGAATGGCAATCGTAGAAACCGGTGATTCCGATGTCAGTAAAGAGGATTCATCGGATTATCTCTCAAAAGGATCGGATAAAGCAATGCGCACATGCACTCTGGCCCTCGCCAATGGCGGGGGAACTGAACTGTCGCGCGAAATTGGTGAGGGAACAGTGTCGGTGATAATTCAGCCCGAAAACGCCCGGATGAATCTCAACAGTATGATCTATTCTGATGACCGTGAACTGACATACGAAACATGGGAACCATTATTTAAAATGGTAGGTGTTCCCAGTGAAAAACGCGACTCGCTGGTCGACTGTCTCATCGACTGGGTGGATAAGAATGAACTCACTCATTTGAATGGTGTGGAATCTGAGTATTATGAAAGTCTGAGCCCGCCCTATCAATCTAAGAATAAGGCTATTGACGTTGTTGATGAGTTGGTTCTTGTTAAGGGTTTCACTGCGCTTATTCCCGATACAGATTTTACTGTTTATGAGGCGCTTTCCCCGTATCTGACTA
>CAZBGF010000022.1:0-11595 GCA_964491255.1 uncultured Verrucomicrobiota bacterium | reverse complement strand
AGTCAAAAGCAAATGCGTGAGTTGATGCCCAAAATTCAGAAAATGATTAAGGAGATGAAAGAGAAGTGTAAAAAATAAAGTAAGCAGGACTCAGCGAATCTTAACACAGTTCAACTGTTTTTCCACCCTGAGCCAGACTCTCTCTGGCTCCTACCAGTGTGCGGATCACGTTGTATGTCTTTTCGAATTCCAGTCGCGGCTGTCCCGCCTGGAACGACCGGATCGCTTCCACCAGACTGGAACGGAATGAAGGGTAGGCGCCACCATGATCCACCTGAAGATTTCCGTTTCGTCCGTATACATTGAGTTCGCCCCCGGGCGCGATGTCCATGAATACATGAACCGTTGCCAACGTTCCGTTCTCAAATTCGATGTACAGCACATCCTTTCCCGACGATCGGTTGACGTGTCGTACGGTCTTGGCTGTCGGATCTCCGAGCAGGGAAAACATACCTTCAATGTAATGAATGGCATACTTACGCAAGTCCTTGTTACCTACGACCACAACCAGTTCAATCTCGCCCAGATCATGCATTTGCGCGCGCGCCGACTGCACACCCGAGGAGTAACGCAATGCGCTGCACGACATCACGAATTTACCCGCCTCATTCTGCCCGGCAAAGTAGTCCAGATCATCACGATTAAACGCCAATGGTTTATCAATGAAGATCGGAACATTCTCCTTGAGAAATGGCTCCGCCATTTTTCTGTGATTTTCCGGATCGTCACGGGCAAGAAGAACGGCGTCAACCTGCCCGATCATGTCTTCCATCCGATCCGCCACATTGCCAATACAGCTGGCGGCCGCCACATGCTCCGATATTTTTCGGTCCTGTGTCCAGACATGCGTGACCTGCGCACCGTCAATACCCAAGGTGTCCCGATTCGCTTTCAAATAGGCTGGAATGACCGGAAATCCGCACGTTTCCATGACACGCTCGTCATAGTCACCGTTAATAATAGCCGACCAGGAATACGGATGCCCGTTTCCTTCACTCAGTCCAATGATTCCAAGTTTTAACATTTACGATTCTCCTTATAAGGGCCGCCTATGGCGACAATTTTTTCTTATGGTAGGGCTGGACAGTCCTGTCCAGCCGTTTTTTCAGCCGTACAGGATGTGCGGCCCTACCTTTTGAAATAATGTAGGCCAGAATTTTATCCTGGCGAACGCTATATATCTTACATCTATCCTGTGACCTTAAAACGTGTTTTCAGGCCTCCAACCATAACTTCAAACAGGCCGGGTTCGACAACCCTGTTCATATTTTCGTCCATCACCATCAGATCGTCGGGAAAGAGAGTGAAACATACTGTTTTAGTCTCTTTTGGCCGCAGTCTGATTTTTTCGAATCTCCTTAAAACTTTTACCGGCGTTGTCACGCTGCTTACCATGTCGTTCAGGTAAAGTTGAACAACTTCTTTTCCCGGCACACGGCCTGTGTTGGTTACGTCCAGACGCACTGTCACTTCTCCGCCCGGAGCGATACTACGCGGTGTCACGCGCAGACGGCTGTACTTGAACGTTGTGTAGCTTAACCCATAGCCGAACGTGAACAGCGGCTTTGGTGACGAAAAAACATAGTCATGCCCCGGTTGTTCCGGCGCTCCCGGTTTGCCGTAATAGCCTCTCGAATTCGGCTTGTGATTATAGAATACAGGAATGTGGCCGACGCTTTGCGGGACCGACACCGGCAACTTGCCGGAAGGATTGACCTTGCCGAACAGAATGTCAGCCAGTGCATGGCCGCCCTGTTCGCCCGGATACCAACATTCAATAATAGCCGGGATTTTCTTTGCTATCCATGGAATGCTGTACGGGCGGCCATGCATCAGAACCACAACTGTTGGGGTGCCCGTAGCATATATTGCACGCACCAGATCTTCCTGGATGCCTGGCGGATTCAGGTCTGTGCGATCATAACCTTCTCCGCACGTGCATTTATAATCTTTATCGCCCCATCCGACTCCAGCCAGTGAAGAGCTGTTCCCACCGATCACCACCACTGCAACATCGCATTTCTCGGCAATCCGAACGGCTTTATCCAATTCTTTCCGGTCGTGCCCGTACAAATGACAGCCTTGTGCATATCGCACCTTGGTCTTTTTTGACACTGCTTTTCGAATCCCATTCAGCGGGCTCACGTCACTGGATAGCGGTGGCCGACTGTAATCGCCCAATTGCGCAATATCCGCGTTGGGTCCGATGACTGCTATGGAGCCAATGGTACTCTTCAAAGGCAGAAGCCCATCCGTATTCTTCAGCAGTACGATGGATTCCTGCGCAATTTTTCTGGCCAAATCGCGGTGCGGTTTGCTGTGGACCAGCAGAGTTGCGCGTTTCACGTTCACGTACGGATTTTCGAACACACCGGTTAGGAATTTTACGCGCAATACCCGTTCGACAGCACAGTTCAGTGTTGCCATGGAGACATCGCCTTTTTTGATACGCCTCAACAGGTTCTCACCGAAACAGGATGGGGCCGGCGCTTCCAGATCCATACCTGCCTCAAGTGCCTGTTTTCCTGCTGCTGCACTCGAAGCAGCTGTTTTGTGGTGTTTCCAAAGCATATTTACACCGGAGTAATCGGAAAATACATATCCCTGAAATCCCCACTGCTCTCGCAGAACCCTGGTGAGCAGCAGCTTCGAGGAATGTGCCGGCACGCCGTCGTACTCGCTGTAGCATGGCATTACGGACAAGGCGCCGGCCTCTTTCACCGCCGCTTCAAAGGGGGGCAGATAAAGAGTATACAACTCACGCGGTCCGCCGAAAACAGCAGCCAGGTTCAACCCTCCTTCCGGACTTCCATGTCCGGCGAAATGCTTCAGGGTGCAAGCCACATGATCGCCGTCAACCATTGGTCCTTCTCCCTGCATCCCTTTAACGTAGGATACACCAATCCGAGACGTGAGAAAAGGATCTTCACCATAAGTCTCTTCCACGCGTCCCCACCGCGGGTCCCGCGCCAAATCCAGGTCCGGCGATAGCGCTTGAGCCACGCCTACGGACCGGGCCTCTTTCGCCACGGCTTCAGCCATCTTTTGAATGAGTTCCGGATTCCACGTGCTGCCCAACGCTATGGCCTGCGGGAACATCGTGGCCCCTGGCGACATGTGCCCGTGCAGGCATTCGGAAACAATGATAGACGGGATACCCAGACGTGTATGCTCCACCAGGTATTTCTGCACCGTGTTCGATGCTTTTGCACAAGCCTCAGTCTCAATCCGTGGATCCTGCATACAGCCTATGCTGAGGTTCCCAAAATAATTTCGAACAGCTGCGGGCGAAACCTGTCTGTTGTTTTTGTCGAGCAATTGACCAATTCTGTACATGGTCAGTTGCCATACTTTCTCTTCCACAGTCATCCGTCCCACGAGATCTTTAACACGCGCGTCAACGCTGCGTGCCGCATCTTTATATACAGGTTGCGAAGTCTGCTTTTTCCCGCTCATGTTTTTTTCTCTTTCTTTTCAGATGTTACCCGAAAAGCATTTTAACTGCGGATTTAAATAAGTTGAAAGTTGTAAGTGAAAAGTTGTAAGTGCCTGCCCGTGGGACCGCCCTGCGGCCAGGGAAACTTTAGGCACTTTAGCTCACTACATTCATTCCTATCCGTGCTATCGGCGTAATCCGCGGTTAAGTTTCTATCGTTTTTCTTAGCTCCTTAAATATCGATTTTTTGAGTAAATGAGTCAAACAAATTTGCGTGGCAGTTGCAAGTAATATAATTTAGAGGTTTCAGTGTTCCCGGGTCGACGCGTTACTCGCCCCGAATGTTCGGGGCTATTAATCTGCGTTCATCTGCGTCCAGGAAATACAAATATCGGGGGTTAATTCTGAATCTGTGCTTGATGGTTTATGTAACATGTGTTTATATAAAGTCTGTTCGACCCGAATGTAAGAGAATTTATAAGACGACTATGGAATTTAGCTGTCAAGGAAAAAGCAAAAAAACGCGGAGAAAACCGGCAAGAAATATGTGGAAAAGTGCTGTTTTTTTTCTTGCTTGTAATTTATAATGGTTTATTGTCATTAGTCGTTGAATATGAGCAGGTTGCAAAATGTCGAACATCCAACATTCAACGTCCAACATCGAACGTTGATCTGCTCTGACTTCGGCGTTGGTTGTTCGATGTTCGGTGTTGGATGTTCAGCCCGTAAGGGCAACCGAGCGAAGCAAGGTTATCCCCGAATGTTCGGGGTGAATGGCGCTTATTATAAAAAGTCCGTCACGCAAACGAGAGTGTGTCATGAAACGTATAAATGAACAGGTGAAATCCGGAAGGATACTGATATCCGACGGAGCATGGGGAACGCTTCTTCAGGCAAAAGGTCTGAAACCGGGAGAGTGTCCTGAACTCTGGGGCATCTCACATCGGCCCGAAGTGCTTGAGGTCGCCCGAGGTTATATCAATGCCGGCGCGGACATGATTCTAACCAATAGCTTCGGCGGGAACCGTGTTAAGCTCGAAATCTTCGGGCTGGCGGAACGCGCCGCTGAACTCAATGAAGTCGCGGCCGCCATTTCCCGTGAAGCAGCCGGACCTGATAAGCATGTGCTGGGGTCAATGGGGCCCACAGGCAAGATTCTTATAACTGGCGATATTACCAGGCGCGATATGCTTGACGCGTTCAAAGAGCAGGCTCTGGCCCTGGAAAAAGGCGGCGCTGATGCCGCGTGTATTGAAACCATGTCCGCGCTGGATGAGGCGTGTCTGGCGATTCAAGCGGTTCGTGAAAATACAGGGTTGGAAGTCATCTGCACATTCACGTTTGAACGGACCGTGCGCGGTGATTACCGAACTATGATGGGGGTTTCTCCCTCTGAAATGGCAAAGACCTGTTTGGATGCCGGTGCGGATATCATTGGAACGAACTGTGGAAATGGCTTCGCGCGAATGGTCGAGATTGTCAAGGAAATCCGAAAGTCTGCTCCTGCGGCGACTATTCTGGTTCATGCCAATGCCGGCATGCCTGTAAATCAGAACGGAGTCGATGTTTTTCCGGAAACACCTGAGATGATGACCGCCTATGTTCCCTCTTTGATTGACGCCGGTGCTCAAATTATCGGCGGATGCTGCGGCACTACCCCTGCTCATATTGCGGCAATAGGTAGGATTGCGCGAAGCATAGCCAAATAACATCATGATATCCCATGAAAATACAATCACTCGCCGCGAGCGGATAGCGGCTTTTCTGTTATTAGCCGTTTTTTTTACATTCGGCCTTTTTGACCATTCATTATGGTCAGCCAACGACTCCCGCGAAGGCGCCATGATCGCGGAGATGTTCCGAACCGGCACGTGGGTAGCGCCTTTTTTTAATGGTAGCGTGTACCTGGAAAAGCCGCCTCTCATGCACTGGACTTCACTGCTGTTCTGCCACTCTTTCGGCCTGGTCAATGAAGGGTTGGTCCGGCTCCCTGCAGCTCTTTTCGGGTTGGGCTCTGTTATAATCGCTTATTTATTCGGCCGTGAGATTGGCCGGGAACGCGCGGGACTTACCGCCGCGTTCATGTGTGCGATATCCGCTCAATATTTCGAATACTCAAAGGTGGTGCTTACGGACACAACACTCACGTTCATGATAATGTTCTCATTGTACCTGTTCTGGAAGTCTTATTCCGCTGTAGGCAAAAAATGGATTCTGTACACGGCTTTTATACTTATATCAGGCTTATCATTTTATGCGAAAGGATTACTGGGGCCTGGGATAATCTGGCTTTCCGTATGTGCGTTTCTGGTCTATCAACGTAAATGGAAGTTGCTATGTATTCTACTCCTGATATTTATTCCGGCAGTGATCCTTATTCTGATGCCGTGGATTATCGCATTATGGAAAACAGGTGGGCGTGAATTTCTTATTACTGCTTTCTGGGCCAACCAGTTCGGCCGGTTTTTCAGTTTTTATGACCAAACACTGCCTTTGGATCCATATTATGTTCACAAGGAGCCGATTACTTATTATCTGTTTCACCTTCCTGCGCGGCTGATGCCGTGGACGCTTCTTGTGCCTCCGGCGTTAGTGTATTGGTTCAGGCGAGGAAAGGGACTTGGGAGTCTGCCAGCCATATTCATCAGATTCGTATTCTGCTCTATTGTTTTAATTCTTCATATTTCAACTGCAAAGGCAGTTTCATACGCACTGCCCATGTTTCCTATTTTGTTTTTAATGATTGGAATATGGCTGGAAGATGCGGTCGTGAAAAGGTTGAAAATTGACCGATGGTTAATCAATATCACGTTTGGAACAATCGCGCTGATGCTGCTTATAATTCCATTGGGTTATATCGGGGCTTATTGCCTGCGTTGGAATGTTTTATGGGCGCCCGGCGCCGGTGTTGCCGCTGTATGCCTGGGGCTGGCTTTATTGACAATGCTATTCGGCCTGTATTCGGCTTATCGTTTATGGCGGCAATTCAGAAGCGGTGCCCGCGATCGAATAATATTGCCGGGGCTCATAGTTATTGTCAGTTTATTTGTGATGAATATGAGCTTCATCACTCCAGCTTATGATTGCCAGCGAACTTACCTGCCTTTTATTGACCTGGTGCGCCGTGAAATAAATGATGGCCGGCGAATAGGTCTTGCCAGCGAGGAGGAACGTGTTTGCGGCCAATTCATGTTTTATTTGAACAGAACCATGGACATTATTCCAATCACAAACGACCTGGCGGGTTTTCTCTATAACAGTGATGAACCGACTGCTGTTATCCTTCCAATCAAATATCGAGACATGGCAGTTCAGCTGCTAACTGATCATTCGTTCAAAACCGTGCAATGCGATCATACAGGCTATAAATCTCAGGAATTCATACTCATTGAAAATTTTAAAAACTCTGCGGAGCGAAACACCCTGCATTTTGCTGATCCCTCGGATCAAGACTGAAAAAGGCGGAGAGTGTGTAAGTGGATGTATAGGAATTTCAAAAACGCGGCAACAGAGTGCCGCGGCTACAGTTTGCACGATCATGTAGTCGCCCCACTATGGCTCGCCGAAGCTTTCCCGGCGAAGGCGGTTCAGTTGGGGCGTCATTGAAGTTTCCGCTACTGCGGGCCTAATTTATTGTTTGTGTAAGTTGGGGTTAGGTTTACAATATCATCATGTCATCAAACGGAAAATCACTGCCTGAATTACTCAAAGCCGCTGCTGGTCGGTTCAGTAGTCGTAAAGCGATAATTTTCGGAGAACGAGTTACGGATTATTCCTCTCTGGATCAGATCAGTGACCGTACAGCCGCGGCGCTGATGGCACGCGGCATTCAAAAAGGCGATCGCGTTGCTCTCTACTGCCCGAATTCGGACGCTTTCGTTCTGGCTTATTTTGGCATACTGAAAGCCGGCGGAATCGTGGTGCCGATTAACCTTCTGTTGAACCCGAAAGAAGTGGCCTATATTCTCAATGACGCTGGCGTCAAGGCGCTCATCTATCATGAAGTCTTTTCAGAAAGTGTGCGCGCGCTGGAGCATCGTGTGCCTGATCTGCATTTTCGTATCGCAATAGGCGCGGGTAAAGCAAGCGAGCAGGATATATCGTGGTCTCATGTCATGTCCGTATCGTCGCCGCTTTTGCCGGTAGATTTCGATCCAGCCGAAGATGTCGCTGTTATCCTTTACACCTCGGGTACTACTGGATTTCCAAAGGGCGCGATGCTGACTCACCAGAACTTGATTTCCAATGTTGAAAGTGTCTGGGAAGCAGTGAAACTGGAATGTGGGCGAGAGGTTTTTCTTGTGGTATTGCCCATGTTTCATGCATTTGCCGCCACAGCTTCCATGCTCACTCCTTTGCTTAATGGCTGTACGATTGTGCCTGTGCCGCGATTTGAACCTGCCCGGGTTGCGGACATGATCCAGTCTGTATCCGTAACGGTGTTCATGGCAGTTCCCAGCATGTTCACCGTGCTTCTCAATTTGCCTGATGAAGATACGGCAAAATTCCGATCTCTGAAATGCTGTGTTTCCGGGGGAGCCGCAATGCCTGTAGAAATTATGAAGCAATTTGAGCAGAAATTCGGACTGCCGATTTACGAAGGCGACGGTCCTACTGAGTGCTCGCCGGTCACGTGTGTTAATCCAGTTGGCGGAACGCGAAAACCGGGTTCAGTAGGTTTGCCTCTGCCGCGTGTTGAGATGAAAATCCTGGATGACCGGGGCCATGAACTGCCCCAGGGCGAGGTTGGCGAAATTTGTGTTCGAGGCCCAAACGTCATGAAAGGGTACTGGAACCGGCCTGATGAAACGCGCGATGCGTTTTTCGGCGAATGGTTCCGCACGGGCGATTTAGGCATGAAAGATGAAGATGGTTACTTTTTCATTGTCGACCGCATAAAGGATATGATTATTGTCAATGGCATGAATGTGTATCCACGCGTTATCGAGGAAGTCCTGTATACGTTTCCGTCTATCCACGAGGCGGCTGTTATCGGCGAGCCGCACAAACTGCACGGAGAAATTCCAGTGGCGTATGTGGCATTAAAAGCAGGAGCCAGTGCGACGGCAAAAGATATACACGCTTTTTGCCGCGAGAATATTGGTCGGCACAAAGTGCCGCGTAAAGTCTTTTTTCTGCCTGAACTTCCGAAAAACGCCGCCGGCAAGATACTGAAACGCGCACTACGCAAAGATGGCGAGATTGAACGCGGGGTAATTTCTTAAGTTAAGATTTTGGTGAAAAACACTGGCGCCGGAAAAAACAACCTGAAGGTTGCACTCCAAACAACGGAAAATTCGACTGTTGCAAAATATGGGATAAGGTAAGCGGAACATACGGTGATATTCTCGTGTACTACCTCGGGCGAGAGCAATACATCACGAACAAGCGTGCTGCTGGTTGCAAGAAAGATATGGCAGACATTGAGGCCCTCGGCGAAGAGTAGAAACCTTTATTTGCTTTTCGCGAATATGTCGTCGAGCCAGTCATAAAGGATCTGGCCCATCCGTACAATATTGTTGACCTGGCAATGCGAATCAGCGCCCCACGCAACAGTAAAGGTATGGTTGGTGACAGGTCCTTTGACTTGTTTTGCGAATGACTCGCCCTGTTTTTTTGGTTCAGCGCCTTCGCCTTCCCCGATGCAGGCGAGAATTGGGCAACGGATATTTTTCAGCATTTCAGGGGTGATTACATATTGCTTCAGGGTATCAATCAACCCATGGAATGATGTTACGCCGAACCGTTGGAACAAGGCAATCAGCATGTTTTTTTGCACAGGCGGTATTTCCTCGGCGGGCGCCGGGCGAAGCTCCTCAAGGGTAAAGTCGGGGGCCTGTGTCATTTCAGATGGAAAGAACGCTCCGAGGTAATTCCACAGATTAATGATAGGGCTATCCGCTATCAGGGCTTTAATCCGCGGCTCGTGCGCCGCGGCGCGAGGAGCAAGATACCCGCCCACACTGATGCCAATCAGCGCGAGAGACGCCTGGAATCAATCTCCGGCCGGCTGAGAGCATAGTCAACCGCTGCCCGGACAGGCATTTCATAATCGGGCCGGAATGCTAAATCAGGGTTAAGACGCAGCATGCCGGTCTGGCCTGGCCCTTCAAAAATCAGAAGATTGAATCCGTGTTTAAGGGCTTCCACGCCATACTGATAGTAGAGTTCTTCTCCGCTTGAATCGAAACCTCCGAGGATCATGAGGGTTTTGCAAGGGCCGGCCTGTGCCGCGGCCTGAATAAAATAGCCTGGCATGGGAGTAGGCTCAAAAGGAACTTGAATGATTTCGGGCGGCACATCAAAAAGAGGACACGCTGACTGGAAAGCATCACGGCTTTTGATTCCAAGTTCCCTGTGCCTGGAAGATTCGATGTCCTCGTAATACTCGGCCGCGCGATAATACATACTTGCCCGGCCAAACAGGTCGCGAGCGGAAATCTTATGACCAGCGTCAAGACAGGTTTCGGCTTCTTTGTTGAGCTGGTCAGCCATGGCTGTCCAGTTCTTGACCCAGCTTTCAGGACTGCCGTCTTCAGTATGGGCAGCGACAGTCAGACACTCGCCAACAGCTCCGCCTCCTGTCGGAATAGCCCCGAAGGATCTCAGAAGCTGAAAATCCATTTCCGGGTCATTAAAACCTTTCACTCTCGTGGCGCTTCTGGAGATCGCTTCATTGCTCACAGTTCGTTTTCCTTTATATTAATTGCTTCTTTCCATCGCCTGTGAATCCACAGCCATTGTTCAGGATGTTGTCTAACATAGGATTCCAGAACATCATTATACCGTTGTGTGTTTTCCCGAATGGTTTCTTCCTCGTTTTCTTTTTGAATAAATGGAATCGGTTCCTCGACTTCGACATGATGAATATTTTTTTCGTCACGCCAGTTATTTACGGGAATCACCACACATCCTGTTTTCAGAGCCAGCATGGCTGCGGCTTTCATGGTACGGGCCGGTCTTCCGAAAAAATTCACGCGTATTCCCATGGATCCCGGCCTGTGCTGATCAAAGATCAAGGCAATGGTCTCGTTTTTTTTCAAAA
Source organism: uncultured Verrucomicrobiota bacterium (assembly GCA_964491255.1). Classification (GTDB taxonomy): domain Bacteria; phylum Verrucomicrobiota; class Kiritimatiellia; order JAAZAB01; family JAAZAB01; genus CAZBGF01. The sequence goes on along the minus strand of CAZBGF010000022.1, from coordinate 1,114 downwards.
GTTTTAAGATTGAAAAACCGGTTCCTTTATTTGGAAGAAAAGAGACATCCTTGGATTTCCGTATATCATTCCAGATCGTATCAACAGCCTTGTTTTTTATGTTTTTGGTAATGACATGCGCGTGCATACCTTCCATTGCCTGAGCAACTGCCATCACGTCCCAATTACCATAATGACCACAGAGAATAATAGCGCCTTTGCCATGTTTTAACGCGTCTTTTACGTGTTCAAGGCCAGTGAAAATGACTTTTTTGTGTAAGGTTTCCTCTGTAAGTAAAGGGATTCGTGTTAATTCGACAAAATAAAGACCGTAATGAATAAAGTTTTTTCTGGCAATAGCCAGAATTTCTTCCCGTGACTTTTCATTTTTAAACGCCTGTGTCAGATTGTCAATCACAAGGGAGCGGCGGAACCGGATAATCGAAAACCAAAAAAGACCTGCCGCTTTCCCTATTGCAAGACTTGCGCGTTCCGGAATAATTTTAAAGAAGAACAAAATGAATTTTGCGATTAAAATCAACGGTTTTTGCATAAAGACTCCGATAGAATTGCGAAATCCCGTATTCTCTCGTTTTTCAGGCGATTGTGTTTTCATGGTTTAAATTAATGGGACGCAGATTTTCGCGGATACACTCAGGTTAAATCAGGCGGCTTCGCCGCAACTTTAAGGAGGTCGGGCATTCTTGCCCGATCATGGCAGGCAAACAGGCAGGCCTGCCCGAGCGTCGGCCAGGGAATGCCTATTCTCCTTTGCCTGCTAGCAAAACTTTGAAAATTCCTAAACATTAAATTAGGTCCGAGCGCGCTTCGCGCCTCGGAAAACTTTTTCTGTAGTCGACCGCGCTGAGGTCGGCGAGGTCGGGCTTGCCCCGGCAGGTGCCGGGAACGGCGTTTTGTCTGAAAAATCATACGGACAAACAAGATACTGTTCAAGGTTTTTTGATATAAGACTTGTTAAATCACAACGCGTGAAATATTATTCCTCTCCTATATCCTATATTCTATTCTATCCATTTTGTTAATTTTTTAAGGATTTGAAGTCCAGCGTCTGAATTAAATTAGTCGATACTGAAAAAGCACTAACCACGAAGTCACGAAGGACACAAAGAGATTT
>CAZBGF010000021.1:0-11607 GCA_964491255.1 uncultured Verrucomicrobiota bacterium | reverse complement strand
TTCTTCTTCATATTGCTCCTGTCGAACGGCAAGCCGAGCGGCCGGTTGTCCCGATGCGTTCGCAATCGGGACGAGGTCCCGCGAGGCTCCAGCGGATTGTTAGGCGGCGCGGTGGCGATTAGCCAACGCGTCGCCGTCCGCGCATCAGCGCGGAACAAGACGGCTGGCGCAGCAGCTCGCCGTTAAGCGGCGCGTAGCGCCGCTTAACGAATAAATCACGGTTCGGCGCGTATGCGACGATACCGTGCATTCAATGGTTGGCAGATTCTCTCCGCACCCCAAAGGGGTGCTACATCATAGCCCAGGCAGTATGCCTGGGTTAAAGAGGTATTCCCAAAACCCTCCCGCACGCTGTAAGCGTGCTCGTCTCATTCTTTTCAAACTGCCAACGCCATGAATGACCTTCAAATCAAACGCGTGCGTTTGATTTGTAAGTGTCGATTCATTTTGTTAGGAAGTTCCTTCCCCATTCGCTTCCCAGTAGAAGCGCCATGTTATGGGCACGGTGAACAGCCTCGTCTCAACGTGTATGAGGCGCCATCCCTTCTCATTCATTACATCGAGATGCTCCTGTATAGCACGAGTTCTCCTGGATTCGGACTGGAGCCCTAGCCAGAACGATAGTGAAGTTACCTTATTCTTCATCATCCCTCCTAACAGATGATAGTCTTACAGCAAACTATCACAATATTTTTGACGTCTAACTAATATGCTGTATATTGCATAGTCAACATCGTTGTTTGCCACCAGGGAAAACGTTTATCAGATCGACAGGGGGCAATACAAGCACATTCCGCACACTGCACACAAAAATCACGATGATAATATTGCTGAGTTCCGGGATAAATATCGTCAGGCGGTCATTGATGAAAGAGTCAATCTCCATTCCGTGGACTGGTATGTCAGAAACGTTGAGTACTTTAGACCGCGAAGGCGAAGGGCCCAGACTCGATGAGAAATCACAGGAGGATATCCGGCAAGGACTTATGAACGTGTTGCTATATCAATCGCGACCGGAGACCGCTCTCACATTGTCAAAGCCCTGCATATCATGACTCGCCGGAGTCTAACCGTTCATACAAGGCGTTCAGTTTGGCTATGTAATACGCGGTGTTTTCATCTCGGCTTTTGGCGTTGAAGTCTGATATCCGTTTAGCCGCTTGATAAGCCGTAACAGTTTTTTTGGTGCCGGTAATATAATAAGAAATCTGATCGCCGGCCTGGTACGTGATACCGGAGTGTATGGCTAATTCATAAGCTGCATTTCGTCCGCGTTTTTTCTTAGCCACTTTACCAGCGTATATTTCCGGTGATTCTTTCAATGTTTCTGTTTTAGCCATTTGCTGGATAGGCATGGAACGCTCGGTAATAGCTTTTTCGTTCTGCGCTTTCAATGCCGGCAACTCATTTTCCCTGAATTCCAGTTTTAATTGGATCATATCACGAAGGAATGTCCTCAGATAGGGTTCCAAGCCTCGTGATTTCAACGCGGCTCCTCTGATAATAATGTTCCCGGACGCATCCAGCAGGGCATAGTTTTTTATTTTATAACTGAACATGGACACATACTCGCCATCGAATTCAATTGCAATGCCTTTTGGCAAGGACCGTTGAAACGCGTTCCGAAATGTTGTCAGCTCCTTTGAATTGCGAAAATGAGGCGGCACAAAGTAAATACCATCCGTGTCGATTTCAACAGGCTTTGCGCCATGCGCCTCGAGCCAGTCAATCATTGCTTTCACGATCGAACGACCTTCTGCGGTTACTTTTTCGGCCATGTCAAAATCATTAAAACGGGCATGGGCGAACCCCAGATAACCATAAAACGAATTAATCAGGATTTTAAAGGCGGCCTGCAACGACTCGAAATGCATTTTTTTGACTGCGGAAATGGAATTCTTTTGCGCGTTCTGCTTAGCCTCGATCCGGAGTGTTTTGAGAAAATTCAGCAATTGTAGAAACACGCCCAGCTCATCACTGTGCGGAGCGATTTTTTTCACGAGCATGATGGAAGGATACAAAGATTGGACATCGCAATGTTGAACATTCCGGATCACGCCCTTTTCGCAAATGGCCGTGTATCCGCCTTCAAATTCGCGGGAAGGCTCCGGCGACGGTATAGCATGTGCCTGACTAATGTATTCGCGAATCATGAGAGCATCGATTTTAGCAGCACTGCCCCTGAGGCATACTGTGTGATAAGTGAATGGCAGGATTTGAGCTTGAATAAAATAAGTTCGGGAAAGCAGATCACTCAGCGCGCGTGTTTCCTGGATATCGTCATGGGCATATCGAATCACCAGTTTGGGATTACGCTCAAAGGTTTTGGAGATTTTAGAGCCGTCAATATACGTACGGTCTGGAGAGGCCAGATTGAAATGGATAGCCGCTTCCTTAAGTCCAAACCCGTTCAGCGATCGATGCGAAACGTCATAGGCCAACACAAGAAAAAATGTATCAATGATATGGCGCCCGGTGATTTCGAACTTCGGGAAAGAAATCATCCGTTCGCCAGCGGTAAAGCGGCTTGGATGAGAACGCAGGAGACTGCCGTCGCGACCCAGTGCGAGCCGCACATTATGCTGTTTAGCGCGTGTTACAATATATGGAAGGTCGAATTTAAAAATATTATGGCCTTCAATCACATCCGGATCGCGGGCCTGAACACACTTAACAAATTGTTCGAGCAATTGCTTCTCGTTTCCCGAGCGATCATACAGGATTTCTTCCCATCCGGATTCATCGCTCATGGCGATAACAATAATACGGTCGCTTTCACGTTCCGGATTGCAAAATTCAAAGCCTGGTCCGGTATGAGTTTCAATATCGACCTGAAGACGCCGAAGTTGTTCAAAGTTCATTCCCTTAAAAAGCGTCTGTCCAGTTAGAATGAGATATTGCTGGATCGGGTCGTTGATGATCAGGAACGGTGAATTCCGCGTGCCCGAATGAAAACCGGTTTTTTTGGTCAGCCACGTTTTGACTTTATCCCATTCCGCCCATGACGAAAAGCAAGCCAGCGTTTTCAACCGGCCTTTTCCGCTTAAAGGCCGGAACATTGGCTGTCCGGGGCATGAGTCAAGAAGGGTTTCATGCTCGACAATGAAAAAGGGAGTGAACGGTTTCTCGATTCGTATTGTTTTATCTTCGCGCCTGGCATACAGGATGACCTGACACTTCTTGTTTTTCTGGTTGCCGGAAACCCGTTCCACGGCAATTAATCCATCATTGTCGTGTTCTCTTGTAGAGTTCAACATCATGGGTTAAAACCCCATGTCAATTCTTGCTTTTGGAAATTCAGTGAACCAGAACTGAATCCATGCTTGAACATCATCATCCTCTTCATCGACTCCAACCTTGACCGTGATACATTCTATTGTCTTTTGAACGGCCAATCCCCAGGCTTCCATTTCCTGGGTCTCAAATTCATAACGTATTTTAGCAAAGAACGTCCAGTTCATGCTGGGCTTTATGAGCAATTCGTTAGACAGCAGGCTGCTGCTGTCCTGGGTATAGATATATTCAAGTTTATTTTCCCAGAATGTTTTATAGATAACAGTGCACCGGGGGTTGAATTCATCAAACAGATATTCGTATTGATCGTAACTGCCTTGGATTCTGAGTGTCAGCCAATTATCATAAAGTGTGGACTGAACGTCGAATTCAATATTATCGAAAGCCTGTTCGCCATCATCGGGTTCAAGCAGATAAGTGGTCCAGACATCAGCGTTGATGATATCGTATACAGTTTTATCCCGTTTGGTTTGAAGTTTATTGATCATTCCAAGCTTGATTTGGTTTTTCTTATCGATTTCATCAATTGCATCGAACTGATAAAGATTTTCCGAAAGAACATTCGGTTCTGGAATATATGTGTAATTGACATACGGCTCTGCGATATGCCGCAAATTGTTTATGATTTTGCCCGGATAGGTTTCCCAGACTTTAAACGCTTTGAAGGAACTTTCCGCGCCTAATTCAAAAACTGACCTGAATTTCGCATCATCTTCCTTTGTCTTTGAATAATACGTTCCATGATAACCTGCTCTCGGCATCACATTGAGAAAGTCGAATAGTTTCATCGAGTAGTAGAGTGTATTATCCGAGTCAAAACGGAATGTTGAAAAATCAGTTTCGTTCGTGATATTGCTTTCCCAGGCTTTTTCGAGATAACCCACAGATGTTTTTCCCTCATAATAAAAGGAACTACGCGCGATTTCCTGGCGCGTGAAATCAATTGACGCTTCAGGGAAACGGTTAATCATCGTATAAAAATCATTAAGCCTTTTTTGCAACATCAAACTGACGCTGTATTTATCGCCGCGGTGTCCCAGCACCAGATAGTTTTCCGGTTCCGGGTTATGCTTATATTCGTCTCGAAAAAATTGCTCAAGGATTTTCGGGTCACTCAGATATCCGAATTCCGCGGAGAAATAATTCCGTTCATCAATGTTATGGGTGTGATAGAAACGTGCCCGGTACCGATTATTATCAATGGGGTATGCCTGCGTGTCTCCTTCGTCAGGCCAGTCATCATAAGTGTAATACGTAATCAGGTCACCATACCAGGTGTCTTCCCCTTCCGTATCTTCCGTTGGTTTTGATTCTTGTCCAAAATTCCAGAAATCCTCCTCATCCTCGGTGTACCGTTCCGTAGACAGTCCCTTCGCGTTCCCGCTGGAGGACCACAGAATATCCTGACCTATGCCGGGCCCGCGCCGTACCCGGTAATCCACATGAGTTGCGGTTTCAACATGACGGCTCAGACGGTAATTGAACGCTGTGAGCAGAAATGCCGACATGCGACTGCTATAACCCGGCACAACGCTGATGAAATTTGGGTCCCCGATGTTTTGATTCCAAAATGGACTGTACATTACGGGAATAGGTCCGATATGAAGCACTGTATGCCGGGCCCGGACATGACTGCCGGGAACCATCCAGAGAGTACGAGCTGTAAAATACGCCAGAGGAGAATCATCTTCACAAGTCGTGATTACGGCTCTCTTAAACATATACTTATCCCCCGATATGCGCTGTGATGATTTAGCCCGCACATAGAATGGATTTAGAAATGCGCGAAATTGGCCAAAATCACCTCTTTCCGTTAAAAAATTATACTTTAATTGATTTCCGGACCAGGCATGACTTTCTCTTTCGTAAAACACATTTCCTTCTGCGTATACATCATAGGTTTCAATATTGATAATTGCGTAGTCACTTCTCAGCAAATCTTCGTCTTTACTCACTATTACATGACCGGAGCATATAAGCATGTTTTGTTCGTTATTATATTCCAGGCTGTCCGCGCGGATGTCGAGCGGCTCGACGGTGAGTTTCTTCAATTCTTCAGGATAGGCATAGTCCAGAAGCATGCGGTTAAGCCGAATCAGCTCTCTGCCCACGGGTTCCTCTTGAATCAGCTTTTGTATCCGCTCCGGCAGTTCGTCTTCCGTGAAACGTTCCTCATTGAAACGTTCTTCATTATAAATCATCGGGCCAAGGATCAATTTGTTCAAATCGTCGATCAGCGCTTGCTGAAGCGCATCATCTGGAACAGCAGTCTCATAATAAGCATTGATTATTTGACGGGTTTGTGAAGAAAAAGAGTTCCGAATAAACGCTGAAAGCGGGTCTTTTTCCCTGCGCAGTTTGATGACTAAAGCACGGGGATTTTTCAAATCTTCAATAGTTAGCAAGAGTGATTGTTCGGAACTGGATATCTGGCTTGATTCCTCAGCAACGCCCAGATATCCAAGAAACACCACGGCCATCACAGCAAGCAGCAGCCGAGCACTGGAGTATCGTCCGCCTGAAAGGTAAGACCTCGCCAAGGCGGGAAATTTTGAGAAAGTATTCATCATAATTCGACGTAACTAGACCCTGTTCGAAAAGCCTTTTAACCGCGGATTACGCGGATAAAGATCAAAAACTTCTCAAATAATTGATAGCAAAATGATAAATATAAAACATATTTATTCTTTTTTCTCTTTTATCAGCGCCCATCAGTGTAATCCGCGGTTAAAATTCTTATGTCTTTCTACTTGTTCTGCTGGTTATATCCTTTTCGTATAAGCTCTAACTACTCAACTATTAATCTTTTTAACTACGCCTGCCCGAAGAACTGTCCTGCGGCGGACAAATCCACATCCATCATAACCACCTTAGTAGTTACAAATTATCCCATGTTTTGCAAGCAACATACCCGGTTTAATTTTCCTTCATTGTTGTGGTGTGCTGTATAATTCTTTATTCGTTTTTACGTTCACTATGGAAATATCCTCCATATGCTTATTGGAATCCGGCAGAAAACTCAAGTGTCCGTTGAATTTTTTTTCCATATTCAACAACAATTCCTCATCTTCTTCACGCAGACGCTTAAGAATAGCTGGATTGATGGTAATCCGCAGAGACATGCTTTCCTTTGCTTTCGATTTCCGCATAATTGCTAATATTCGGCGTTGAATTTCCACACTCATGTTCAATGGCGATTTCACGTGTCCGCGGCCTCGGCAGTATGGACAATCCACATGCATCGAAGATTCGATGCTTTCATCCACGCGTTGCCGTGTCATTTCCAAAAGCCCCAACGATGAAATCGGGATCACATTTGTTCGCGCCTTATCATTTTGTAAAGCTTGTTTCATGGCGTGGGAAACCATATTTCTATGTTTTTTCTGATTCATATCGATCAAATCGATAACCACCAATCCACCGATATTACGAAGGCGGAGCTGCCTGGACACCTCATCCACTGCTTCGAGATTCACCTGGAGAATATTTTCATCTTGAGAGGCTTTGCCTTTATGCCGCCCTGTATTCACATCCACGGCAATCAGCGCTTCAGTTTCGTCAAACACTATATATCCACCGGATTTCAGAATCACTTTTCGACAAAATGTGTTTTCCAGCTGCTTATCTATTTTATAATATTGAAATATAGGCACAACGTTCTTATAGAGTTTCACGTGACTTCGTTCTCTTCTTGCAATTCTCGACAAAATTTCTCTAACACAATTATATTCGTCATCAGAATCAATGACAATCTCGTTGATATTCTCGGTTACTGAATCCCGAACTACACGTTCGATCAACTTCGGCTCTTGATAAAGACAACAGGGAGCTGATTGTTTGCTGGCTGCCGTTTGAATGGACAGCCAGGTCGCCAACAGAGAACGCATATCTCTGACGAAGCTGGTGCTTGATGCACCCTCGCCCGCGGTGCGGATAATCAGGCCGGCGCCTTCCGGAACGGGAAGACGGCTGAGTATTTTTTTCAGACGTTTTCGCTCTTTGGCATCTTCGATTTTACGCGAAATTCCACGAAGTTTGCTTCCAGGCATCAGAACGAAATAGCGGCTTGGAACACTCAAATTTGCTGTCACGCGAGGACCTTTTGTTCCAATCGAACCCTTAGATACCTGAACAATGATTTCGGACCCAACCGGGAAACGTTTCACCATTTCTTCTTTGGTATACTGCCGGCGCCTGGAGACTGAATGGGTATGACTTCCTTCCAATGCTTCGAGACGTGATAAATCTTCAGGAAACATGTCCCAGTAATGGATAAAGGCATTTTTCTTCATTCCGATATTCACGAACGCAGCCTGTAATCCGTTCTCCAGGTTTTGAACAACGCCCTTGAATACGTTTCCAACAATCCTCTTTTCGGTTGGATGCTCCAGTTTGAAATCCTCAAGTTTTCCGTTTTCCAGAACCGCCACTCGGGTTTCCAAAGCTTCTACATTGATTATGATTTCCTTTTTATTACCGCTCTTTTTTCTTCGTAATATAAACATCGTCCTTTCCCTTTCAATTCTTGTTTGTCAGTTGTCAGAGGTTCGCATTTCGTATCTCGCTGACCTCTGTTCTCTGTCCTATCTCCAATCCCCCCGGATAAATACACTTTGCACTATTCCTAACGCGCTCATCGCGGACACCATAAACGTGCCTCCGTAACTAATCAGAGGAAGCGGTGTCCCTGTAATGGGAACCAGACCGATGGCCATGGCTACGTTGATAAAGATATGACAGAACAACATAGTCATAATACCCACACACAATAGCCTGCCCGTTTTATCACTGGCCTTCACGGCTGCCCGCATGATGGACCCGATCAAGACTGCAAAGAGACACAACGCCGTAACGGCGCCTGCAAAACCTGTTTCTTCCGCAATAATGGAAAAAATAAAATCGTTTGGCGCAACTGTTCGAGGCAGGAATCCCAGAATATTCTGTGTTCCGTTTAGATAGCCTTTCCCCCACGCGCGGCCGGACCCAACGGCAATTTGCGACTGCGCTTTATTCCATCCTGCCCCAAGGGGGTCAAGATCACTGTTTAGAAACACGGTAATGCGATCACTCTGATAACTGTTCATTCCGATCAGTTTTAACGCCTGTTCCTGTCGGCTTTCGTTCCATCCGAGTTTCTTGGGAACGAGAATGAGCCCCAGTATAATTAAGCAAAGCAGCATACCAACTGTAAGTAATACCCCTAACACGCGCAGCGGCACGCCAGCCACAAATATGATGCACGCAAGCACGGGCAGGAAAATAAGCGCTGTCCCAAGGTCCGGTTGTTTGATAATGAGCGCCATGGGAACGATTACCAGAACCAACCCGAGAATAATCAGCCTTACCCGTCGGATGTTTCGCCCGGGCCAACCAAATAATCTTGCCAGCAGAATAATCACGGCGAGCTTCATGAGTTCGGATGGCTGAAGAATACGGATACCGACAATTTGAATCCATCGACGGGCACCATAGACTTTACAGCCGATTTGTGGAATCAGAACGAGCACCAGCAGGACCATTCCCGCGCCATACAACCACCAGGATAGATTTATCCAGCGATGATAATCGATCATAGCGAAGCCCAGAAACAATATCATTCCGATAACTGCCCACACCATCTGCTTGCGATAGAACTGGATTGCCGTTTGGTTGCTTCCGGCATAGCCGGCGCTGAAAATAAACGCAATTCCAACGCATAGCAGCAGGATCATCACGATCACCATAATCCAATCCAGACGCCGAAGCTGATGCCATAGAAGAAGACGGCTCATAAAATACACTCCAAATTCTTATTGGTTTTCAATGTTTTCACGCGTTTAGCCTCTGAGCTTTGCGAATAAGAAAAAATATCACTCATCAATTTATGAATACGCGGTGCAACTGAAACACCTCCCGAAACGGCGTTATCCAATACCATTGCCACTGCGTAGCGTGGATTTTCAAATGGAGCAAATACGATCATCCAGCCATGATAGTGCTTCTCGCTTTTCTTGCCGAATCTTGCTGTTCCGGTTTTACCTGCCATTGTAACACCCGGAATACGGGCCAAATGGCCGGTTCCTGACCGTTTATGAATTACATCATGCATTCCGGCCTTGACCAGCTTCATGGTTGCTGAAGACCATTTTAAATTCCGCAGCAGGACTGGGGTCATTTTCTCAAAGTCGTTTTGGCCCGGCTTGCGTTTTCCTATGACCAGTCGTGGTTTATACAGATAACCGTCATTTGCAATAGCCGCAGTCATCATAGCCATTTGTAGAGGCGTTACCATAAGAGCGCCTTGACCAATGGATATGTTGCAGGTATCGCCGCTTCGCCATGATTTTCCATATGTTTTCAATTTCCACTTGCGATTCGGCAGTAACCCGGGAGGTTCATAGTCCAGGTCAATACCGGTTTTCCTGCCTATGCCAACGTTTTTGGCAATTTCATAAATGCATTCGTCGCCACACTGAAGTCCCAACTGATAGAAAAACACATTGCAGGAAACTTCCAATGCTTTCTGGAATCCTACACATCCGTGAGCCGTTCCCCTGTAACAGGAAAAACGTTGTTGCCCCAGCTCGATATAACCGTGGCACTCAAAAGTTTGACTAGGTTTGGCATATCCCCGTTCCAGCGCGGCTATCGCAACAAGCGGTTTAAATATACTGCCCGGCGCGTATAAACCGGTTACTGCCCGGTTCAATAACGGTTTTCGATCATCAAGAATCAGTGTCGCCCAAGTCTCTGAGGAAAGGGACGGATAAAAAATGTTGAGATCGAACCCCGGGGAATTTGCCATGGCCAGGACATCGCCGTTTCGGGAATCAAGCACGACAACAGAACCAACAGTATCGGCAATGACTTTTTCAGCGGCTTGTTGAATGTCCAGGTCAATAGCCAGAAGAATATCTCCGCCTGGTATGGATTCACGACCCCCTATTTTCTCATACATAAACCCGGAAACATCCACCCTGACCAGTTGCCCGCCCGCTTTGCCGGCTAGCCATTCATTATATCGTTTTTCAATGCTTCGTTTTCCGGTCATGTCCGTAAGATAGTAATGGAATCGTCTGTCTTCATCCTTTCCGGATCTTGCCATACCCACGTAACCCAACAAATGACAGGCTGTTGATCCATACGGATAAAAACGGTACGGTTCAACCGTAATATCCACTGCCGGCAGATATGAGCCGGCTTCCGCAATCCTGGCGAGAACACTCTGGTCCACATGTTTCCAGGCTACGAGAGGAAGCGGCTTCCGTTTATACAAATGCCTTGCGATCTGAAGTTGTGTAATTTGCGGCTTTTGCCCGATAATGGAAGATAACTGCTGAATCAGTTTCCAAGCTTTATTGGCTATGTTCCGACTGCCTGACCGTCTGAGTTCCTCAAGGTATATGGCGATGCAGTAATTCGGCCGATTATCAGCCAGACAAGCACCGTGCCGATCAAATATTTTTCCGCGGATACCCGGGTTTCGGATGCGCCTGATACTCTGGCTTTCCAGATGATTTTCATAGCGCATGCCATGCCCAATTTGCATGCGCCATAACGACACGATCAACACACCAAAGGCCAAGACCATCAGGATGCTAAGCACGCGTAAACGCGATAATTCCTGTTTTGCTAAATTTAATGCTGTCATTCAGAATCTTTCACCGTGATATTGCCCACCAGCAGGTCAAACTGCCGCATAACTCCAAAGACCGGAGGCGTCAGCACCATGCCGAATATGCCAACCCACGCGGTTTGCAAGATCACTCGGAAAACCGACGCTTCACGCACACATGGTTTTGTCATAGCAAGCAGAACGTACAACGCGGCTGACAATGCTATGCCCGACAATGCACCAAAAAACATATAAGTAATCCATTTCCTGTTGAATACAATATTTCTATACCTTTTGACTACAACACCGATTACGCAGAAACAAAGTGAAGAATAACCTAAAGGAAACGCGCTCAGGCTGTCGTGTAAGATACCACCGACCATGGCTGCAATCAACATAAGCCCGGCGGAGCGGTTCATGGCATAATAGATCACGATGCTCATCAGCACCGGTATTTTAGCCTGGCCAAGAAACACACAGGATGGAATTACATTTTCTGCAATTATGCCAACAAACAGAGCAATTCCCATAACAAGCATATTCATTATCATACTTTCTTCGTTACTATTAAGGTATATGTTGTCAGCCGTCCCTACGGGGCTGAATTTATGGTTGTTTCCCTGTTCACGGCGATGAATCGCCGCGCTATTTTCATGGCGTCCCAGATGGGACGCATTGACATTAGGCCGACGCTTCAGCGTCGGCTAAAGAAAACAGTA
>CAZBGF010000020.1:0-11768 GCA_964491255.1 uncultured Verrucomicrobiota bacterium | reverse complement strand
AGCAATCCCAGGCCGATATGACCATAATATTCAATCCTGCAGGCGGCAATGACGATTATAATCATTTTCTGCGCAAGGGTGCGAAAGGGTGGGTTGTTCTGGCTGATTTGAAAGGCCCTGGCTATGTCTCGCGCTTCTGGTTTACAGGCCCGGATGTTAATCATCGTATCCGTATGTTCTTTGATGGCGAAAAAAAGCCGAGAATTGATATGACGGTTGCGGATTTCTGTGGCGGTAAAGATCCCTTTCTGCCGCCGCTCGCGGCTTACGAGAACTACTGCTGGTATTCCTTTGTCCCAATACCATATAGGAAGCGGTTGATTATTGAAACGCAGGAGGGGGAGGACAAGCGGGAGGACTGGCCAAGGCTTTTCTACCAGATCAACTATTCGCGTTTGTCCCGTAAAAAGCGTGTTTCGAGCTTCCCAAAAGTTCTTTCATCGAACGATCTTGCCGCATGTCAAATGGTGCGGCAGGTCTGGAATATTGGTGTGTCCGAACAAAAATTTTCAGGGGGTTCAGATCTTGCAACAAATATTACATTGCAGGCCGGGACAGCCACGAATCTTTTTCTGTTTACAGGCCCGGGTATTATCCGGTCTTTCAGTGTTCAGCCGGATTATTCACGATTCGCCGCGCCTGCCATGAGGGAACGTATTCTAAGGGATGTTGTGCTTTGTATGACCTGGGATGATTCAGCTTTCCATAGCGTGGAAGTTCCGCTTGGTGATTTCTTCGGCAGTGTTTGGCAACGGACTACTTACCAGTCCATGTTTTTCGGCATGAGTAATGATGTTTTTGTGACCAGTTTTCCTATGCCTTTCCAATCGTCTGCCCGGATCAGCCTGGAAAATCAGGGTGATTTTCCGATTTCCTTTCGCGCCGGCGCTGTGATCGAACCGCTGAAATCATGGGACACTGCATGGGGTTATTTTCACAGCGGTTGGTCTCGGACAACTCTGAACGATGTCGGCCGGCCGCATCCTATTCTGAGAATTTTAAAGGGATGTGGAAAATATGTCGGCTGTATTCTTGCCGTAACCGGTGTAGACCGCAGTTACTGGATATTGGAAGGCGATGAGTTCATTCGCAGGGATGATGAAGTCATACCCTCGTGGAAAGGCACAGGACTCGAAGATTATTTCAATGGCGGCTGGTATTATCAGAACGTTATGACTCGTCCATTGCACGGCCTGCCGTTTAAGGCTCCTTTCAGAACAGTGCAATACCGCGTGCATTTGACTGATCCTGTTCTCTTTAAATCCTCAATTGATATGATTTTCGAAAGGGGCCCTGACAATGCGAGCCGCGGATGGATGGAGAGTGTTGCTTTTTATTATATGGACAAGCCGTCTCCTGTATTCTCACGGATCGGAACCGTTTCTGAACGAATGCCGCCGCTGGACCCGATGGCCAAAGCGACTGTGATGCTGGAATTGTGGAATTATGAGCGGTTCAATGACTACAAAGGCGCAAGTGAATTTGTGGACACTTATCTTGAGCGTTATAAGGATTTTCCATTTGCATCGGTTTTGCGTTTGCGCCAGATCGCTTACAAGGAACGATTGAATGGATTTGAATCTGTCCGCACCGCTTATGAAAATATTCTTGCGACAGAGACAAACAATGCTGTTTTACAATTCGCCGACGCTATCATTTGGTATCACCAGAACCCATCTCATGCTTTGTTGGGCGCTTATTGTAATATGCGCGCGAAAGTGTTTCTGGATGGGCGTGAAATCGGCGAGGCCGGTGATCCGAAGCAAATGATGATGTGGAAGCTTCAATTACTGCCCGGGAAACATGTACTGGCTCTACAGGCACAGGCGAAATCGTATCCGAGCTGGGTTCAGGCCTGTCTGCGTACACATCAGGGAGATGTGATAACAGCGCCCGATTGGAAACATGCGATAAATCCATCCGGCGACTGGAAAAATGTGAATTATGATGACAGTGCATGGGTTGAGGTTGTCGGGTTAGGTGTTAAGGGGCCTCCTGAAGAGCCGTATGTATGGGTGGTTCCGGACCCGTTTGTAGATATGCAATCCAAAGCTATAGGTCTGAGTCCTTCGTTGGAATGGCCAAGCAAGCGGGGAACTGTGGTTTATCGCAAAACTTTTGAGATTCATTGATGCGGGCTTTGCCCGCAACCCAGAAATATCACCACGAAGAACACGAAGGACATGAAGAATATAGAAACCACAGATTTTACAGATTATTATAAAAGATAAAATAAAGCCACGGATAAACACAGCCTGCCTGCCTGCCCGAGACGACTCGGGTCGGCCAGGGATTAAACACGGATAAGAATTTAGAGTTTATTAAAAATCAATATTTCCCTGGCCGCCGCGTCACTCGCTTGCACTCGCAAGCGGCTGGCAGGGCGGTTCCACGGGTAGGCATTCGTGTAAATCCGTGGCAAAAAATAATAGAAAACAATCTTTGTCATCTGTGGTTTCAACCACGGCTGGTCTGCCTGTGGTACGATATCGCAATTTCTGATGGATTAGGTGCTAACAGCCTTCAGCCTACAGCCTAATCAATCTGAGTAGGTAGACGTTGTCCGAAAAGATCAATGAACCGCTAATGCACGCTAATAAGAACAGAAGAATCCGCGGGATGGAACCTATGTCTATGGGATAAATGTTACCGATGTTTAAGGTTGCACAGTACGGGCATCAAGCAGAGGTTAGAAAAAACCTCTATAGGGACGGTCTTGTCTCTTGACGCCCACCTCTAATGGATGACCCTGAATCCTCATTCGGCAGAAGAAGATCAAATCTTCATTGAACGTATTGTCTGGATGAGGACATCATGCAAGCAGATCATCAAGATCGAATTATGAATAGGATTTCTTGCTCGTGGGATATTTAAATTTAATAGGACGCATTCTGAACGCGGATCTCAAAATGTTTCCGCACTCCGACTTCCGAGTTTGACAAAGGCGTTCATCTGTGTCCCAAGAAGAGAATGTTATACTAACCAGATGTAAATAGTCAGTAAACCACGTACGCTTCTCGGGGAATCAAGCTGAAGCTTGTACTCCAAACACTGGAAACAGTGCCATCAAGCGTTCGGAGTTCAGGCTTTAGCCTGCATGTTGCGCACCAACATGTGGTTCACTGACTATTTACAACCAGATTGCCGTCAAACGGTCAATTGTTTTTCCAAAGCAAATTATTTTCTTTTGAACTGCATGAAGTCAGTGTATAGTTGTTATAACTATAAGGTGGATAGGCTATAGGTATTTAGACGGTAGGGAAAAAATAGAACTAACAGCCTTCTCGCCTGGGCGAAGCGCTTCGGCGTAGCCTGGCAGCCTACAGTCTAAACAACCTTATTAGTTACAGCAAATGTGTTAATAACTGTGAGCCGTGAACGGATACGATATGTGTGAAGAACTTTCCATAGTCATTCCTGTTTATAATTCAGAGGGCATTTTCCCTGAGCTTTATAGTCGTTTGACAAAAGCCCTGGAGGCCGTTGTTCATTCTTTTGAAATCATTGCTGTTGTGGATGGATGCCGGGATAAATCTTTTAATGTCATTCAGGCGCTGAGTGAAAAAGATGCCAGGGTTAAGGCAATTGAATTCTCGAGAAATTTTGGTCATCAGGTGGCTATTACAGCGGGATTATCTGTTGCGTCGGGAGAATTGGTTGCTGTGATGGATGATGACTTGGAAGATCCGCCAGAAGTTCTTGCGCAGTTTATTTTGAAATTGCGGGAGGGCTACGATGTGGTTTATGGAATCAGGATGAGACGAAAACGTTCGTTGTTGTATCGATTTTTATACAGCGCCTTTTATCGGACGCTTGGCAAGTTGGTGGAGCTTCGTATTCCCGGTGATGCGGGAGACTTTTGTGTTATGCGCCGATGTATCGTTGATGTGCTGAACACCATGCCGGAAAGGAACCGGTATCTGCGCGGGTTACGCGCTTGGGTCGGGTTCAATCAAATCGGTATGGAATATGATCGCGGTGAACGTTTTGCGAGTAAGTCGGGCTATAATCTGATAAAATATTTTTCACTTGCCATAGATGCGATTTTTTCCTTTTCCTATAAGCCGTTGATGTATGTATCTTTTATTGGATTTTTTCTTGCACTGGTCAGTTTCGTTTATGGCGCTTATGTAGTCATCGTCGGGAAAAATCCTGTTGCACCCGGCTGGGCTTCATTATTTGTTGCTATTTTATTTTTATCGGGGGTTCAGCTTCTTTCCCTTGGGATTATGGGGCAGTATTTGGCCAGAATGTATGATGAGATCAAAAGCAGGCCGCAATTTATTGTGAAACGAACGACAGGACTTAAAAAAGAGGTAACTACTAAGGAGTCAGAAGTCAGAAGTCAGGAGTCAGCCTGCCCGCCTGCCCGCCTGCCCGAAGAACCGCCCTGCGGCCAGGGAGACGACTCGGGTCGGCCAGGGAGATGACTCGTGTCGGCCATGGAATGAGAAGGAGCTGGCAAGAAGAGGTGACGTGGGTGGTCACTTGCCGCGAAGCGGCGACGTGAGAGTATCGGAGTGTGGGCGTAGGAAGTGAGATGCGAAATACGCTTCACGCATGTTTACTGGAGGCGTATTTTCGGAGTATTTGAATTTTGAATACCTGAGCAGTTACAAAAAGAGTTAAAAAATGTTGAATCTGAGAAATGAATTGTCCGGTAAGCAAGTTATGATTACCGGTGGCCTGGGCATGATTGGGAGCACCATTGCAATAAAGCTGGTTGGATATGGTGCCCATGTAACCCTTGTTGATGCCTGTATTGAACCCTATGGGGCAAATTTTTTTAATATCGAGCCAGTTAAGGACAAGGTGCAGATTAACATAGCGGATATCCGGGATAAAGAAGCCATAAAGTGGTTGGTCAGGGACAAAGACATTATTTTTAATTTGGCAGGGCAGGTGAGTCACAACGAAAGCATGGATGATCCATTTCTGGATGCCGATATTAATTATATCGGGCATTTGAATGTTTTGGAATGTGTTCGGCTATTCAACCCGACGGCCGTTGTTCTACATGCTGGTTCCCGTCTTCAATTTGGCATGATCGAGCACACGCCGGTAAATGAAGACCATCCCATGAGACCGCGAACGCCATACGCGCTGAACAAGGCAGCCGCTGAAAATATGTATCTGTTTTATAACCAAACACATCATATCCCGTGCATAGTTTTTAGAATTGCAAATCCGTATGGCCCGCGGTCCCAAATGAAGCATTCCAAGTATTCCATGGTTAACTGGTTCATTCGGCAAGCCATGGAGAACAAGACCATCAAAGTATTTGGTGATGGCCGGCAGGTGCGCGATTACATCCATGTTGATGATCTTGCTACTGCGTTTATTCTGGCATCAGTGACCGAAAAATGCAGAGGTAATGTTTTTAATGTTGGCAGTGGCAAGGGGACTCGATTCAAAGACATGGTCAAAACAATTGTTGACGTAGTTAAAGGCGGAAGAATCGAATGTGTTCCATGGCCGGAAGAATACATTAATGTTGAAACAGGGAACTACATTACGGATATCAATAAAATATGCTCGTTCACCAATTGGAAACCGGCAGTTGATTTCGAATCAGGAATAAGCAAGACTTTTGAGTATTATAAGCAGTATAAACCGCATTATTGGTAGGGGGCTATTTTTTATCTGTTATGGCAACGAAAGACCGGTACAATATTCAGCGTAAAATGGATAAATGGCTTGGGAGCGCCATCCTTTTGTTCCTTGGTTTGATTTTTTTAAAGAAACGTCCTGTTCCCGATTCTATCCGTTCTATTGCCGTGACCAAGACCGACGGGATTGGCGACCTTGTCTTGATTACAGCTGTTGTTAGCGACCTGCGAGCAGCCTTTCCGAATGCGGAGATAATCCTCGTTTGCGGCCCTTTCAATTATCCTCTGGCTTCGCTGCTTTCTAGTTTTGACAGAATTGTTTGCCTGTCGATTTCCAATCCTTTCCGAGCCATTATCAAGTTGCGTCAGCTACGGCCAGATGTGTGCATCGATCTGGGAAATTGGCCTCGTATCGATGCTCTGATTGCTTTTGCCAGTGGTTCCCGGTGGACTGTTGGTCTCAAAACAAAGGGGCAATACCGGCATTTTGCTCATGACATGGTGTTTCCTTATCACCGTGACCAGCACGAACTGGCGAACTATAAATCTTTGTTGCGCCCTTTAGGTATTGAAACATCTCATCCCCCCATTCTTGAACTCAAAGATGACGGTATTATCAGCAGATCAGCAGAAGAGGTTATCAACCAAAAGCCTTATGCAATTTTACATTTGTGGTCAGGAAGCGCCAAGTGGAGCAAGCTTAAGGAGTGGCCGTTTGATCGATGGCGTAACGTTGCGGAAAGGCTTAATCAAAGGGGTAGGAGGGTATATCTGACCGGATGCAAACAAGACTGGGAAAGATCGGAAAAATTTGTATCGGAGTGTGTGTGGTCCGGCTCGCGAGTACATAATATTGCGTATTTAAATATGAGAGATTTGATCGAGGTGCTGAGAAACGCAAGTATTGTGGTTTCAATCGACACGAGTATTACTCATATGGGAGCGGCGCTTGGTACGCCGGTGCTTGCGCTCCATGGGCCGTCGAGCTCACGCCAGTGGGGTCCAATAGGTCCTAAGGTCGAGGTGATTGATTCGCCTCTGCAGGGGTGCGGCTTCATGAATTGGGGCGCGGACGCTACGTGCAAGCAGGCAAAGCTGAAATGCATGGAAGCCATAAGGGTTGAAACGGTGCTCGAAAGGATCGAGACGATGCTTGGCAAAGGCGCATAACGGGGAACCGGAGATTGGTTGTTTGCTGCTCGCATCAGATGGTTTGGTTCGACTATAGTTAAAAAATCAAGGCGAGGAATATAATATGTCTATTGACAGACTGGAAGCAACGAGATTGAATCTGGGTTGTGGCGCGGATATTTTGGATGGTTATGTGAACGTCGATTTAGTGCGGCTGGACGGCGTTGATGTAGTCCATGATATGAATGTACAGCCTTGGCCCTTTGAGGAGAACAGCTTTGATGAAATTGTCGCCAATCACGTATTGGAGCATCTCGATGACGTGATCGGCGCTCTGAGAGAGATATGGCGAGTTTCCAAGCCGGGCGGAATTATCAAGATCCGGACCCCGTATTTCGCATCCTTCCTCACCTTCAAGGATTTGACGCACAAGCATGTATTCACATACGACGCGTTCGACAACTGGGACGTCAGGAATTTTGAGAAAGGCCGGTACGTTACGCACATGGACGAGCCTATGCGTTTCAAAATCAGGAGGCGACGGATACTCATGTTCAGCAGGTGCCCTGGAGTAAAATATTACCTTGCTAATTTGCCCTTTGTAGTTCCAACCATCCTGATTAACTTATTTCCCAGGCTGTATGAGAGGTTTTTTTTCTTTTATCTCCCGGCATCGAACATCTATTTTGAGATAGAAGTGGTAAAGACATGAAAGAAGAAATAGAGAAAAAATCGTCTCGTGTCTTTGGCGAAAAAGTCAGAGAGGACCGTCTTTACCCAACAGTATCGTTACCGCGGCGTAAAAGGATATTACTTGGAGCAACCTACTCATCCATTGAGCCTCTGGGTTTGCTCTATTTGGCTGGTCTGGCCCGGGACATGGGATGGGATGCCCACATCCGCCTCATACGCAACCACGATTTCTCGGAATTCCATGACACTGTCAAGGATTTGAAACCACAGGTCGTTGGGTTCACGTTATACACCGGCAATCACGCACCGCTCTATTCCTACTTTTCACGGCTGCGGAGAGAAAAACCTGGTATCAAGACGGTGATCGGCGGACCTCATGCCACGTACTTTCCGGACATGTCGAGGGAGTTTGCCGACTATGTGGTTGTCAGTGAAGGCTTTAATGCCCTATCCCGGATCCTCAACGACGAAGTGGAACCCGGTATAGTATACCCAAGGATGTTGACCCCGTTTCCTTTGCCCGACAGGGCTCAATTCTACAAAGACTATCCGGCACATCGAAGGAATCCCATCAAAAATGTTGTCAGCATGACCGGTTGCCCGTTTGCGTGTACGTATTGCTATAATTCAAGCAGTATAGAAAGAGTAATGGGTAGCCGGCTGTCGATGGAGGAAATTGAGGGGTTGAAGCGTGTGCTTGGATTGTCCGGACGTCTTTTCCCGATGAACATGCGCGCATGCGATTCAGTGTTGCAGGAAATAAATGACGTGATGAAACTGGCCCCGGAGACACAGCTTTTCTACTGGCAGGATGATACGTTGGGTGTAGCGCGACACATGAAGTTCATAAAGGAGTTTGAGAAACGGTACAAGCTTGGTGTGCCTTTCCACGGACAGACGCGTTTTGAAATGGTGAATCCTGCTACTCGTAGAGGGATTGAGCTGGTCGAGTCCCTACGACGAATAGGCTTCAATGGGTTGACTATAGCGATTGAAGCCGCGCATCCGGTTATTCGCAAGGAGGTTCTGAATCGTGCGATGCCGGACGAGCTCATTTTCTCCTCATTGAAGAAATTGAGCGAGATGCAGTTCCGGGTTCGTACTGAGCAGATTACCGGACTTCCATATGGGGCGACAAGTGTTCTTACACCAATAAATCTGGATGCTGATTTGGGTATTTTGAAGCTAAACATGAACTTACGGCGCGAAACCGGATTGCCGAATGTAGCATGGGCGACAACACTGCTTCCCTACTTGGGAACGCGTATGAGTGACTACTGCGTGAAATACGGTTTTGTGACGGAAGAAGACGCTGAGAACCCAGTGAATGGTTATCACGAAAGATCAATCCTTCGGCACTTGAAGGAGTATATGGGGCATTCGCTTCTGGAAAAGAAGGATAGCAAAAACACCTGGCTTTCTGACGAAGCCCAGGAACGATACTATAAACAGAACACCCACTTGAGGTACAACTTCGGCGTAATGTCGTATCTGAGTGATCTTCCTGACGCTGAAAGATTTGTCGAGAAATATCTGTATGACACGGAATATTTTTCAGTCGGTTCGCTGAACAAGGCGATCCGCGATCACGTGAGCCGTCACAAGTCTCCGGCAGGGTGTCGGATTTGGCAGAGCATTCGTGAGTTTGATCGGAGGATTCCGGAGATCACTCATGATGAGACGGATAGAAACCGGCTGCGGGATATCGGTGCCTATTGCGCTGTTTTGCCCGGTGACGGAGCAGAGCTGGCACGTCGCTATTTGCATTATTCTGACGGCACAGATGAAGTGCCTTTATTGAGTGACATAATAAAGAAATACCTCTTTGATACGCAACTGTACATGACCGATGAGTGTACCTGTGAACTTTATGGCGGAACTGTCTGGTTAGAAGCGAAGAAGGAAGAACGATGACATGAAAAGAGTCCTTCTTCTGAATCCTCCAGGCTCACGGCTTTATATCCGTGAATATTATTGCAGCAAAGTTTCCCAAGCGGATAATCTGCTTCACCCTATAGATCTTGTTATACTCTCCGGGATACTGAGCCAGGAGCACGAAGTCTCTTTCATAGACGCCATTGCCAACAATTTGTCCCCTGATCGTGCATTAGCCCAGGTAGTGGAGTATAGGCCTGAAGCAATAGTCTGTCTTTTCGGATCGGTCAGCCTTCACGAAGATTTCCCGTGGATTTCCAGGGTTAAGGAGGCTCTCCCTGAGACATTGATTATAGGTTCCGGAGATATTTTCATGGAGAAAGGCGCCAAATACCTTGATGAGCACTTGTTTCTGGATGCTGTCTGCCTGGATTTCACGTCGGATGACATTTCGTCCTATCTTTGTGGTTGCACCAGTGGTCTCTCTAACATGATCGTTCGTGATCCCGATGGCAGTATCGTCTATCCAGAGGCAGGCTGTAGAAAAAAATACTTTGAAGTGCCGATACCAAGGCACGAT
Organism: uncultured Verrucomicrobiota bacterium; assembly: GCA_964491255.1. GTDB lineage: Bacteria > Verrucomicrobiota > Kiritimatiellia > JAAZAB01 > JAAZAB01 > CAZBGF01. Next base: position 1,880 of record CAZBGF010000020.1, on the reverse strand, counting down.
ATATTTCATCAATATCACTATCGCCATTCAATGATAAGGGAAAAGAAATTTGCCACGACTATCATAGATTATGGCTGCCCGTACCCGTGCAGTTTTTGCATAATGAACAAGCTTGGCTACAAAGTAAGAACCGTTGATAACGTGATGACCGAATTGGAATACATAAAGAAACTGGGTTTGAGAGAAATTTTTTTTCATACCCAAACGTTTGGCGCGAACAAAAAAGTTGCTCGTCAGTTGTGCGAAGCTATGATCAAAGCAGAATTAGGCTTTGGCTGGGTGTGTTTTTCCAGAGTCGATGTTACGACACCGGATTTCCTGGATCTCATGCAGAAAGCAGGCTGTCACTCGATTATCTATGGCGTGGAATCAGGATCGGACAAAATACTCAGGAAGTATAACAAGGGATATAATATAAATCAGATTATGAAAACAATAGACTATTGCCGTCAAATAGGGATAGAAACTTCCGGAACATTTATACTCGGGCTTCCAGAGGAAGACCATGATACGATAAGACAAACCTTGGATTTGCTCCGTAGGATAAAGCTCGACTACGCTGGCATTAATGTTGCGGTACCAAGAGTCGGCACTGATTTACGAGCTGAAGCAGTGTATAGCAGACTCATACCTGAAGATTTCAATGTCATGGACCAATCTGGCACCACGATTGCGATGCCGACAAAACATCTGACCAAGAAAGATCTGGCGAGGTATCGAAAACAAGCTATCCGCACGTTCTACTTCAGATCAAGCTACATTTTCAGACGGCTTAGCAAAATGAGGGTCAGAGATTTTCTAAAAACGCTGAAAAACTTTGTTGGCTTGGTAAGGAGTACATGGCTCTCGTCTATCCTGGATGAAGAAGATTGAAGTAACTGACTGATCAGCTTGCTCTATATAAGAAAGGGCTGTCAGTTGCACACTTTTTGGGATCTATTCTATAAAGAGCAGATGTTTCTTCATCTTGTTTTATGAGAGGTGAGGTTCATGGAAGAGAATATCCTTTTCCATAAGAAGTTCCGGCAGACATATGTAAACAGGCGTTTCCCTCTGAGCATGTTGCTCTATTTTTTCAGGAGGAATATCCAACACGCACCAAAAAAGGGGGATATACGTTGCGAAAGTTCCATATCTAGACGTGGCCACTTGTCAGGAAATTTGTGTTCAGAGAAAAATGTTTCAAGCAGGTGCCAGAGAAAGAAGAGACTAAAGAAATGTTCGATTTCAAGAGTGTGTTTGTCGAATAGACTAAGAAGCTTCGTTAGCGTGAGAAAAATCAAGTGTGGCGTTTGTTTGTTAGCCGATGTGATGTCTCTGGTGCCAAGGACTTTCTTAATGCCATCAACGGCACGAGAACCCGAAATTGATTTTCTCAGTAGATAACTCGGTCGACAAAGAATTTCCGTGATGCCCCACCCATTAGGCACAGTGAGAATAAAATGAGCATTCTTTCCCATCCTTCTCGCAATATCACTTAACATTTTTTCGTAGTCCTTAATGTGTTCCAAAACTTCAGTCAGAATGAGTACATTGAATTCCGATAAGTCAACTTCTGCAACGTCAGTGGTTGTAAAGGTGAGATTCTTAAATACATTCTTTTGGCGAGCTATTTCTACGGAAGGTTCATGGATGTCTATTGCCTGGACTGTGTGTCCAAGACTGGCTAGAGGAAGTGCTATATTCCCAACACCACATCCTATCTCAAGGATCTTGAGTGGACCTTTTTCGCCATGGCAGTCTTTGATTAGCTGAATGATGCAGGCTAATCGATTCCTGTGCGCGGAATTACTGTTGAAATCGGTGTAACGAAGATAGTCTGCTCCATCTTGCGTCATATATTCAAAAGTTTCGGATTGGATCATTAGCGAAATAGATTC